>NZ_CAXAPA010000013.1:0-182756 GCF_963970835.1 Pseudomonas sp. EA_15y_Pfl1_P101
CGGCAGATGCGCGCCTTGGAACGCAAGGCACGCAAACTTGGATTGCAGCTGGTTAAAGCGGCTTAAATTTTAAGAGCAAAAACAATGAGTTATTTTTTGTTTGATAAGAGCTGGCTTGCCTGCGATGAACGATGACTCGGTTCAACTGACCGCCCACAAAAAAGCGCCCTTCGGGGCGCTTTTTTTCGACCGGAGTCGGCTTACTTAACGGTCACAGTACCTTTCATCATCGAGATGTGGCCTGGGAACGAGCAGAAGAACGCGTAATCAGTACCGGCGGCCAGCTTCGACACGTCGAAGGTTACCGAGTCTTTCTCGCCAGCACCGATGATCTTGGTGTGGGCGATGATGCGGTCATCGCCTGGCTTGAGGTAGTCTTTGTCGATGCCGGCGGCCATGCCGTCAGTGGCGACTGGCTGCATGTTGGCGGCGCTGGTCAGCACCCAGTTGTGGCCCATGACGTTTTTCGGCAGGTTGCCGGAGTGAGTCAGCTCGACGGTGAAGGTCTTGCAGCTCTTGTCGATTTCGATGGCTTTGGTGTTGAAGGACATTTGGTCAGTGGAGTCGACGGTGACCTTGCACTCTGCAGCAAGCAACTGGCCGCTCGCCAGAGTGAGCAGGGAAACAGCAACGAGTTTGGCAAACATGTGAATCTCCAAGGCAGGGTTTAAAAACGCGTATTGCGACTAGGGTGCCTGAAGCAGGCCGAAATGCTTATGATCTGAATCAAAAGATTGTATACAACTTTAGGCTATCAGACCTATCAACACAATCTACCAGCCAAAGTACCGGCACCTGCTTATGATCGGCTCATTCCCCCCTGGAGCCTACGCCATGCACCTCAACCAACTGTTCAACGGCCTGCTGGCTGCCTACGCCTGCGGTAAGTGAGGCACAAGCGCGCTGCTAAGCTGCTACCATAGCGACCCAAGGCAGCTGCCCGCCGCCCACCCTCACCTTCGACCCTAGAGGATCGCCCATGGCCAAACCTAATTACTCCTTCGCCAAACGTCAGAGAGACTTGGCCAAGGAACAGAAGAAAGAGGAAAAACTGCAACGCAAGAAAGCCGCTGCTGACGAAGAAGCGGGCGCACTGAGCCCGGATGCGGAAGGTGAAGTGGCAGTAGACGAAACGGAAACACCGAAAGATCCGGCTGAATAATTTCCTTTGTGCTGAGCCGGCCCGATCGGCGCGACCGGCTCGGCACAATCCACCTCTACTCCAGCGGCATCACCGTCACCCGAACCTCCGGGTCATGACTCCCTCCCCCCAGAATCACCCCTCGCAACGGCGACACATCGGAAAAATCCCGGCCCCAGGCCAGGGTGATGTGCTCCAGAGCCGGCTGCACATTGTTTGTCGGATCAAAATCCACCCAACCTGATACCGGGCAATACACCGAGACCCACGCGTGGGATGCATCGGCGCCGATCAGCCGTGGCTGGCCGGGTGGTGGCTGAGTAAGCAGGTAGCCGCTGATATAGCGCGCCGCCAGGCCCCGTGAGCGCAGGCACGCCAACATCAGGTGAGCAAAGTCCTGGCACACACCGCGCCGGCGCTCCAGCACTTCCACCAACGGCGTCGCGACCTGGGTGGCTTCGGCATCGAAGGTGAATTCGCTGAAGATCTTTTCCATCAGCGCCTGCACGCCCAGCAGTAAAGGCTGGCCAGGCGGGAAACAGCTTTCGGAGAACTCGACGAAGGTCTGCTTCAAGTGCACGTAGGGCGATTCGAAGCGGTAGCGGCACGCTTCGATCAGCTCAGGTGACATGGGATGGCTGCTGTAGGTCAGGCTGTCGCGGGTCTGGTCCCAGGCCGGCGATTGTTGGAAATCCAGCACCGGTCGCGCCAGCACTTCCACGGTCAGCCCGGCATTCACCAGCAATTCGTCATGGGGACGTTCGAACGCAAGACGGGTGATCGGGTTGCCGAACACATCCAGCTCATCACGGCGCGACGTTGGTTCCGGGCTGATCTCCAGCTGCTGCGAGCTGCAACGCTGCCAGGCGCACGGCCGTGGCCACAGGTGCGCCAACTGCTGGGCCAGGGACACCGGGCTGTCGTAGTGGTAATGGGTATCGTGAAAAATCTGGTAGCGCGCACTCATCACACCGACACCGTTTGTTGGCTGACATCATCCACATGGGCAAAGTGGCGCAAGGCCAGGCGATCCGACACTTGCCCACTTTCATCGGCCACCGCTTGCAGCAGGTCGGCCAGGCCGTCCAACGCGGCACGCACGCTGGATTCGCCAAACAGCGGGTTCTCCAGGCAGCCCAGGTCGAAACGCGACAGGCGCTCCACCAACGGCGCGAGACCGGTTTCCCGGGGTACGCCGAAATCGTCGTTGAGACGCCGCAGGGTACGGCTCACCAGTTTGAGCTGGAACAACACCGCATGCGGGTTCTGCTCGTCCAGCAGCAACAGGTCGAGCACAGGGATCAACTGCGGCACCGCCAGGTAGCGCGAGCGATAGGTGATGCTGCTGTTGCCCAGCTCCAACAACCACTCCAGCCCGGCCTGATCGAACACCGCCACACCCCGCAGGAAGGCGGCAAGGCTGCTGCTAAGAAATTGCAGGCGCTCGATGCGCCGGCCCATCATCAAAAAGCGCCAGCCTTCATCGCGTGTCATGTCGTCCAGGGCAAACCCGGACAGCGCCGCCAGGGACATCACCAGGCGGTTGAGGAAATCCAGCAATTCGCCAAAGTCCGGCGTCTCGCTTTCCAGTTCCAGGGCTTCGCGCTGCAGTTCCACCAGGGCCTGCCAGTTTTCCCGGGATAGCTTGCCGCGCACCTGGGACGCCGCCCACTGCAAACGTTGCAGGTTGGCGCGCAGGCTCGAGGGCCAGTCATCACCGAGCAAGGCCGCGAGCAGGCGCTCCGGCAATTCGCCCTCTTCTGGCAGAAGGCGCAGGTTTTCGCCCAACTCGACGGCCGCCTGCAAGGCCAGCGCGTCATCGCCATCGACATACCGCGCCAGCACAACGCGCAACCAGCGAGCGCTGTCATCACAGCGCTCGCAGTAACGACCAAACCAGAACAGGTTTTCCACTACCCGCGACGGCAGATACGGATCGCGGCGCACTAAGTCATGGGCACCAATGGCGCGTTGCGCACGCCAGTGTTCGCTACCGGCTGCGCGTTCGCCGAGCACCCAGGTGTCTTTGCTGGCGCCTCCGCGTTGCATCGACACCACTTCGGCATCGGCCTCGGCGGCCACGCGGGTCAGCCCGCCGGGAAGCACACGATAACCGTCGGCGCTGGCCACGGCATAAACACGCATGCCGATGGCGCGATGTTGCAGGTGGTCATCCACGGTGTGCCACACCGGTGCCTGGGACAATTGCGCCAGTTCCTGGGCGACGTAGGCGTAAGGCCGCGCGCGCATGCGTTCGGCCAGGGCTTGGCGCTCTTCGTCGCTCAGGTCACGGCCGAACACCGGCGCGAAACTTTGCGACGGGAAAGCCGGCTTTATCAGCAGCTCCGGCAACTTTTCCAGAGCCTCGGCCAGCACCGGCGCTTCACCGCACCACCACGTGGCAATGGACGGCAGGATCAGTGTTTCACCGAACAGAAATTCGTTGATCTTCGGCAGGAAGCCGAGCAAACCGGGCGACTCCAGCACACCGCTGCCCAAGGCATTGGCCACCAACACATTGCCTTGGCGCACCGCATCGAGCAGGCCGGGGACGCCGAGGGCTGAATCGGTGCGCAGCTCCAGTGGGTCGCAAAAGTCGTCGTCGAGACGACGCATGATTGCGTGCACCCGGCGCAGGCCGCTGAGGGTTTTCAGGAACACCGTGCTGTCACGCACGGTGAGGTCGCCGCCTTCCACCAGCGGGTAGCCGAGTTGGCGGGCGAGGTAGAGGTGTTCAAAGTAACTTTCGTTGAATCGGCCCGGCGTGAGCAGAACGATCAGTGGCTGTTGATCATTCCCGGGCGCCTGTCGGACCAATGTTTCCTGGAGCGTACGGAAGAACCCCGTGAGGTGCTGCACCTGCAGATCACGGTACAGCTCCGGGAACGCGCGGGACACGATGGTGCGGTTCTCCAGCGCGTAACCAGCACCCGACGGCGCCTGTGTGCGGTCGGCGGTGACCCACCAGCGGCCATCCGGGGTGCGCGCCAGGTCCACGGCGTACAGGTGCAGGAAAGCACCGTCCGGCGGCTGGATGCCCTGGCACGGCCACAGGAAGTTGTTGTGCCCAAACACCAGTTCGGCCGGCAGCAAGCCTTCCTTGATCAGGCGCTGCGGGCCATAGAGATCGGCCAGCACGGCATTGAGCAGCCGTGCACGCTGGGCAATACCGGCCGACAGGTGCTGCCACTCATCGGCTGCGAGCACGTGGGGCAACAGGTCAAGTTCCCATGGGCGGTCGGCGCCCTTGGGGTCGGCGTAGACGTTGTAGGTCACGCCGTTTTCCTGGATCTGCCGGGTCAGCAGCGCCTGGCGTTGGGCCAGTTGCGCGGGTGTGCTGCGTTTCAGGTGGTCGAGCAGGCGCTGCCAATGGGCACGCACCGCGCCGCTGTCGTCCAGCAGTTCATGATAGGTGCCCGCGGTCAGCGGGTAACGGTCGAGCAAATCGGACATGGAACGCTCGGCAGAGGCAAGGGGGCTCAGATTAACTCAACAAACACTGCAAATCCCCTCGCGGGAGCGGGTTTGCTCACGAATGCGGTGGGTCAGTCAATACCTGTATCGGCTGATCTACCGCATTCGCGAGCAAGCCCGCTCCCACATCAGGACCGGCGTTTAGTCATTTTTATTGGGGAAACGCCGTAAGTCCAAGGTCATCGGCAACTCATCGTTAATGACGACTGCCGGCACCGGAAGCTTCCCAGGGCTATGCCCCAACCGGAAAAACCTCGCCATGCGCCGGCTCTCCGCTTCATTGGCATTCACCGGCAAGCTGTCGTAATTGCGCCCGCCCGGATGGGCGACATGGTACTGGCAGCCACCCAGCGAGCGTTGCATCCAGGTATCCAGCAAATCGAACACCAACGGCGCATGCACCGCGATGGTCGGTTGCAGGCAGTTGGCCGGTTGCCAGGCACGGTAACGCACGCCCGCCACAAACTCGCCGACTCGCCCGGTGGGTTGCAAGGGCACCGGAATGCCGTTGCAGGTGAGCAGGTAGCGCTGCGGCGGCAGCCCGGTCAATTTCACCTGAAGGCGCTCAAGGGACGAATCGACATAACGCACCGTGCCGCCCACGGCGCCCTCCTCGCCCAGCACATGCCAGGGTTCCAGGGCCTGGCGCAGCTCCAGTTCGATACCGCTGACGGCATAGTCGCCGACTTTGGGAAAACGGAACCCCAGATGCGCCGCAAACCATTCGGCGCGCAGCGGGTAACCGGCGGCGTTAAGTTCGACGATCACGTCGGCAAAGTCTTGCTCGATGAAGTGCGGCAACAGGAAACGGTCGTGCAGCTCGGTGCCCCAGCGCGCCAGTTTCGGCGGCGCATAGGGTTCACGCCAGAAACGCGCGACCAAAGCGCGCAGCAGCAGTTGTTGGGTCAGGCTCATGCGCGCATGGGGCGGCATCTCAAATGCACGCAATTCCAGCAGGCCCAGGCGGCCGGTGGCGCCATCCAGCGAGTAGAGTTTATCGATGCAAAATTCGGCGCGGTGGGTGTTGCCCGTCACATCGATCAGCAGGTTGCGCAGCAGGCGGTCCACCAACCATGGTGGGCACTCTTCGCCGGGCTCCGGCATTTGCGCGAAGGCGATTTCCAGTTCGTACAGCGCGTCGTTGCGCGCCTCGTCCACCCGTGGCGCCTGGGAGGTCGGGCCGATAAACAGCCCGGAAAACAGGTAGGACAAGGAGGGATGGTTATGCCAGTAGCTGATCAGACTGCGCAGCAGGTCGGGCCGGCGCAGGAAGGGTGAGTCCTTGGGCGTCGCGCCACCGAGCACAAAGTGGTTACCGCCGCCGGTGCCGGTGTGGCGCCCGTCGATCATGAATTTCTCGGTGGTGAGGCGGGTTTGCCGCGCTTCCTCGTAGAGAAATTCGGTGCGCTCTACCAGCTCATCCCACGTGGCGGACGGCTGCACATTAACCTCAATCACACCTGGGTCCGGCGTGACGCGGAAGTTGCTCAAGCGTGTATCAGCCGGCGGCTCGTAGCCTTCCAGCAATACCGGGCAATGCAGCTCTTCGGCGGTCGCCTCGATGGCGGCCACCAGTTCCAAGTAGTCCTCGGCGCGCTCCAGCGGCGGCATGAACAGATAAAGGCGCCCGTCCCTAGCCTCCGCGCACAGGGCGGTTCGGGTCAGCCAATCGGCAGACTCGTCGACCTTCGGCACGCGCTCATCGCTGGGAGCGGGTTCGCCGTGGCTTTGCAGCTGAGTGGTGGTCGGCAGCGTCGGCTGATCCTGGTTGGGGTCGGTTGGATGCACAAACGGATATTCCGCCGCCGTGACCCAAGGCTGCGAGGCCAACGGCAGGCGATAGCCCAGCGGCGAATCCCCGGGCACCAGGCGGCAATGGTTATCGCGCAGGTACCAACGACCACTCTGCCAGCGATCATTAGCTGCCGTACGCGCCAGCGGCAGCACTTGGCCGATGACTTTATCCAGGCCCTGACTGAACACTTTGCGCAGGCGTTCGCGCTCCAGGTCGTCGCTCAGGCGCGGGTCTTGGGCGGTGACGTTTTGCGGCAGCGCGCCTTCGCGCCACAGGTAATAGAAATTGTCTTCGAAGGCCGGGAACACAAAGCGCGCCGGCAGCTTCAGGCGCTCGGCGACACTGGCCAGGAAGCGCCCGGCCATGACGCCGTCCGCGCCGTAATCTTCTTGTTCATCGGCAATCAACGCGCTGTTGTGCCAGATCGGCACGCCGTCACGGCGCCAGTAGCAGTTGAGTGACCAGCGCGGCAGTTGTTCGCCGGGGTACCACTTACCCTGCCCGAAGTGCACCAGCCCCTTGGGCGCGTAGTGTTTGCGCATACGCTGAAACAACTCGGCGGACAGGCGACGCTTGTCCGGCCCGAGCGCGGCGGTGTTCCACTCAGCGCCGTCGGGGTCGTCGATCGAGACGAAGGTCGGCTCGCCGCCCATGGTCAGGCGTACATCGTCTTTGAGCAGGTCGCCGTCGATCTGCCGGCCAAGCGCCTGGATCGCCAGCCATTGTTCTTCAGTGTAGGGCTTGGTAACGCGCGGGGCTTCCCAAATCCGCTCTACGGACATTTCGTGGGTGAATTCGCACTCGCATGGTTCCACCAGACCACTGATCGGTGCCGCTGAAGAGGGATCGGGACTACAGGCCAACGGTATGTGACCTTCACCAGCAAACAACCCGGAGGTGGCATCCAGGCCGATCCAACCGGCGCCGGGCAAATACACTTCGCACCAGGCATGCAGGTCGGTGAAGTCCACCTCAGTACCGGACGGGCCATCGAGGGCTTTGACGTCGGCGGTCAGCTGGATCAAATAGCCGGACACAAACCGCGCTGCCAAGCCGAGGTTGCGCAGCAACTGCACCAGCAGCCACGCTGAATCGCGACAGGAGCCGGAGGCGTTTTCCAGGGTGAATTCCGGCGTTTGCACGCCTGGTTCCATGCGTATCAGGTAGCCGATATCGGCCGCCAGACGCTGGTTGAGGCCGACCAGAAAATCCACGGCAGGCAACGGTGTGCGGTCGATGCCGGCCAGGTAGGCGGCAAACTTCGGCGTCAGCGGCAGCGTTTCCAGGTACGGCGCCAGCTCGCGCTGCTCATCGGCGGCGTAGCTGAAAGGGATTTTTTCGGCGTAAGGCTCAAGGAAAAAGTCGAACGGGTTGAACACCGCTATCTCGGCGACCAGGTCGACTTCGATGCGCAGTTCATCGGTCTTTTCCGGAAACACCAACCGCGCCAAGTAATTGCCCTGGGGGTCTTGCTGCCAGTTGATGAAATGCTGCTCGGGCAGCACTTTCAGCGCGTAGGACAAAATCCGCGTGCGGCTATGGGCCGCCGGGCGCAAACGCACAATCTGCGGGCCGAGTTCGACCGCGCGGTCGTAGCGGTAATGCGTAACGTGGTGCAACGCGACATGAATCGACACGGCGGCCTCCTGCGAGCCAGGGCATGGAAACAAAGCGCGCAAGACTTATGCCAGAGCGGCCGTCATTGCGCTTTATCGTGGGACCCGGTGCAGTACAGCACCAAAACGGCGCCAGTGGGGGTGCCGTGGTGCAAGTGACGCACATATTTGTGGCGCATGCATGAGGATGGGTGGTGAATCTACCCAGTCATCGGTGTTTGTGTTGGGCAATTATGGACTGGCGAAGGCGGCGGACTTCGACCAGCTTCTGGCGCATTTCGCGGTGGCGTTTGCTGTTGAGTAGCAGTAGCCCCAGCAGAGGGAAGAGCAGGCTTAATCCATAGGACAGCGGATTCGGACCAAAGGCGATAGTGGGCAGTACCGCCACCACACAAAGTGCGAGCAGCGACACCAGCGGCCATACCCACTGCGGTCGCCCGCGTACGATCATGAAATTGCAGTGCACGATGCCCCACGTCAGCGCGAGGCCGCCCAGGAAGGAATACTTGAGGTTGTCGTCCATCGGCAAGCGTGGGAAATAACTATCGAAAATCAGCGGTACCGCAAACACAAGGCTGAACACCGCCGCGAAAATCGCGCCCATGAAGACCGGAAAATACTGCGTTAGAAAACTACGAATGCCCGGTAGCTCCTTCATCGCTCATTTCCTCATACAGACCAACGGCAATGGTGCGCACAGTGCCCGAAATTGCGCTGCCGGTAAAACCGATGGCAGCGCCCAATGCATCCTGTATCTGGGTCACCGTCGCATGCTTGACCTGGACGGGCGTGAAACGCTTGGTCGCCTCGCGGGACAGTTGCTTCAACTTGAGTAGTTTGGCGCTCATGCGCGGGTCCTGGATGCTGAGCAGCTCTTTCGTAAGCTTGGCGCCCTCTTGCCGGGTTAATCCTCGCAACACGTCCCGCACACTTTTGCCGGTGGTCGCCTGGTTCAACCGCACCAGTTTTATTGTGGTCAACGTCGATGCACCGACCCCGATCAACGACGCCGCATCCAGCGCGATCATCGTGTACTGGTACCACTGCGAGCTATCAAGTTTGTCATTTTTGGAGGGGTCACTGATCTCATTGCTGACGCGATAGCCACTGGCAAAACACTGGAGCGTGCTAGCCGTAGCAGCGGTATAACCGATGGCCGTAATCACACTGCTGGCGCCCGCCGTGAAAGGCACAGCGACGGTGCCGCTGAGCACGACGATCCAACCGATGATCGCGCCCGCACAGGATAAAGAGGTGTTGATCGCCTCCCCCCACCAGGCGCGATTCGCGGGGGTTGTCCTGGACCTGTTGCGCAAACTGTGCCGGGGCGATGTATTTCTTTGCCTCACGCAAAATAATGCGCTTGGGGGGCAATGCTGCAGATGGGCTTGAATTCGCGCAGGGTGATCACGTTGAAATCGGCATCGATATACACGACGCCTGCCCAACGATATCTGGATCGGCGTCGATGGCCGCGAACAGGCGCGGGAGGTTGATCTGGCTTTCAATGCGCTGGCGCGCCATGAATTGGTAGCGATTGGAGTCCATGCCGATGCCGGCCAGGGGGTTGCCCATGTGTGTTCTTCCTTGAAAGTTAGGGTGATCAAACGGGCCCATCGCAGGCAAGCCAGCGATGGCGACCACATCATAGTCCAAGCGAGAATCGGAAAAGATCGCCATCTGATCGTCCCTATGAACGGGAAAACAGCGGGCGAGGAAACCATTTGTCGAAGGCGACTCCTTCACATGCGACTACTTGATCGGACCGCCTGCCGAATGCGACGGATTCCCACGAGTTTCGTGCGCATCTCTCGTTGAACCTTGCTGTTAAGTGTCAATAATCCGAGCAATGGGAATAACAGCGCCAACCCATAAAGGACTTTGTGAGGCTGGAATTGAACCATCGGAACTACAAACAGTAGACAGGCGATGTAGATACCGACCATTACCCACACCCAGGAGGGTCGGCCCCGCAAAATCATAAAGTTGCTATGGACCGTCAACAGAATGAGCAGCGCCCCGGCAGACATGATCTTGAGCCCCACTTGAGCAATGGGCGCATCACGAAAATAGGTGATGAACGCCAGCGCCACAGCCAACGCCAAAGAAAAACACGCAGCAAATACGCCGCCCATAAACGTCAGAAAGTATTGCCTGAAAAAGTCGCGTAGCGTCATCAATTCGCTCATTCGCTTACCTCCTCGTAGAGTCCAATCGCGATGGTGTTGACGTTTCCGGAGTAGGCACTCCCGCCAAACCCAACGCTTGCGCCCAGGACGTCTTTGTTCTGGTTAGTGGTGCTGTGCTTGAGCTGCGTAGGGGTGAAACGCTTGGTGAGTTCGCCCGACGCCTGCCTCAATTTGATCATCTTCGCGGTCAAGCTGGGATGGTTGATGCTCAGCAGCTCTTTCGTCAGCTTGGCTCTTTCCTGGCGATTCAAACCGCGAAGCACATCACGCAGGCTCTTGCCCGTCGATGCTTTGGCGGCCCTGACAAGCTTGACCGTCGTCAGGGCCGAAGCGCCCACGCCTGCCAGTGATACGGCGTCCAGCACGATGGACGCATTCTGGTACCAGCCTTCACTGTCGAGCGAATCCTTGACCTCAGGTTTGGCGACTTCCAGCGCTGTTCGGGCAATGCCGTTAAAGCACTGAAGCGTACTCGCGCCGGCAGCCGCATACCCCACTACAACGATGACGGAACTGGCGCCAGCGCTGAAAGGCACCAGAATGGTTCCACTGGCGATCGCAGCCCAACTGATGACCGCCCCCAAGCAGGAAAGTCCGGTATTCACGGCTTCGCCAATCAGTCTCGATTCTCGAGGATTGCTCACGACATGTTGAGCAAACTGCGTTGGCGCAATGTACTTCCGCGCTTCACGCAAAATGATGCGCTTGGGCTTGATGCTGCAGATGGGCTTGAATTCGCGCAGGGTAATGACGTTGAAGTCGGCGTCGATGTATACGACGCCTGCGCGAACGATACCTGGGTCGGCGTCGATGGCCGCAAACAGGCGCGGCAGGTTGATCTGGCTGTCGATGCGCTGGCGCGCCATGAATTGCGAGCGGTTGGAGTCCATGCCGATGCTGAGCAGGGGGTTGCCCAAGGGGTGATCTTCCTTGAAATAGGTGGTGTCTGAACTGACGCCTTCGCGAGCAAGCCCGCTCCCACAGTTGACCGGGTTTCAACATTGGAATGCGGTCCATTGCGGGAGCGGGCTTGCCTGCGATAGCAATCTAATGCGCGCCACCTTAACAAACAGCCTACCCACCCGCTAGAAAGCAAAACGCCAGCACGAGGCTGGCGTTTTGCATGTTCAGGCCGCGATCAACGCGGCACGACCGGGTTGCTGCCGTCGCTGCCACGTGGCGGCAGGCCGGTGTGCTGAGTGAGGATCTGGGTGGTGGTTTCCTTGGCGACCTTGTGGCTGCCGGCTGGCGTCGAGTTCTAAACGGCGCCGTCGTCAGTGCGACGGTGCATGCGCTGATGTGTGGCGTGCGTATGAGTCTAGGTGGTGAATCTACCCCGTCAGCGGGCTTTGTGCTTGGCGATCATGGCTTCGCGCAGGTGGCGGATCTCCAGTAGCTGACGGCGCATTTCCCGATGGCGTTTACTGTTCAGCAACAACAGTCCAAGCATTGGGAACAGTAACCCTATGACATAGGCAGCCATATGCGGCCGATAGCCATAGGTTGGTAATACGATCAAAAAGCACACCACGTAGAAGGCGACGATGGCCCAAACGCCCCAGGTTCTCCCCCTGATCATGACGAAGTGGCTGAACGCCAAGAGCAGCCCCAAGACAACCGCCGCCACAAAGGAATAACGCGCTCGCTCTGGTTCACCGCGAAAAAAGGTACTCGATGCCAATGAAATGGCAGCGGATAGGGAAAAACAGGCAAGGAAAAATGCGCAAATAAACGCAGGGAAGTACTCAGCCAAAAAAGCTTTTAACGAGACTTGGCGCACCATCACTCAAGCTCCTCGTATAACCCTACTGCAATGGTTCGAATGTTGCCGGACAAGGCACTCCCGGTGAAACCAATGGCGGCACCGAGGGAATCCCTGATCTGCGTAACGGTAGCGTGATTGATCTGCGTCGCCGAATAGCGCTTCACCAACTCACCGGAGCGCTGGCGCAACTTCAACAGCTTATTGCTCAGGCGTGGGTCTTTCAGGCTTAGCAACTCGTTGGTGAGCGCCTTACGTTGCTGCCGGGTCAAGCCCTTGGACAACTCGTACCAGCTTCTACCCGTCGTTGCTTTTCGAGCCTGCAACAGTCGAACAGTTGTCAGGGTAGAGGCGCCGACGCCCAATAGCGAAGCCGCGTCCAATACCGGCATTGCATAGCGATACCATTCCTCGTTGTCCATATCGTCGTTGGCGGTCGGGTCGTTGAGTTCGTTGAACGTTCTCATGCCTCCGACCACGCACTGCGCGGTACTGGCCGCCGCAGCGGTGGCGCCGAGGCCCGCCACTACCAGGCTCGCGCCACCCGTGAACGGTACGGCGACAGTGCCGCTGAACACCACAATCCAGCCCAGAATCGCACCGGCACAAGACAAGGTCGTATTGACGGCCTCCCCCACGAGTCGAGACTCACGCGGATTGTTGGTCACCTGATCGGCAAACTGTGCGGGGGCTATGTACTTCTGCGCTTCACGAAGAATGATGCGCTTGGGCTTGATGCTGCAGATGGGCTTGAATTCGCGCAGCGTCACGACATTGAAGTCGGCGTCGATATACACGACACCTGCGCCGACGATGCCGGGGTCAGCGTCGATGGCCGCAAACAGCCGTGGCAGGTTGATCTGGCTTTCAATGCGCTGGCGGGCCATGAATTGCGAGCGGTTGAAGTCCATGCCGATGTCGAGCAGGGGGTTACCCATGGGGTGATCTTCCTTGAAATAGGTGGTGTCTGAACTGACGCCTTCGCGAGCAAGCCCGCACACAGTTGACCGGGTTTCAACATTGGAAGGCAGTCCACTGTGGGAGGTGGCTTGCCTGCGATAGCAATCTAATGCGCGCCACCTTAACAAACAGCTTACCCACCCGCTAGAAAGCAAAACGCCAGCACGAGGCTGGCGTTTTGCATATTCAGGCTGCGATCAACGCGGCACGACCGGCTTGCGCGCAGGCTTCTTGCCTTTGCCCTTCGCCGCATCGGTGCGTTCTTTGGCCGCCTGCTTATTACGCGCCATGGCCGCAGCCTTGGCTTGCTCACGTTTATCCCACGGGTTGCTGCCGTCGCTGCCGCGCGGTGGCAAGCCGGTGTGCTGGGTGAGGATTTTGGTGGTGGTTTCCTTCGCAACCTTGTGGCTGCCGGCCGGCGTCGAGTTCTTGCGACGCGCGCTCTGGTAGCTGTCGGTGCTCGGCTGATGCAGCGGGATCAGTTGCTCCTTGCCCGGCCCGATCAGGTCGGCACGGCCCATGCGGGTCAGCGCTTCACGTAGCATCGGCCAGCCTTTCGGGTCGTGGTAGCGCAGGAACGCCTTGTGCAGACGGCGCTGATCTTCGCTCTTGACGATGGTCACCGCGTCGCTCTTGTAGGTGACCTTGCGCAGCGGGTTCTTGCCCGAGTGGTACATCGCGGTGGCGGTGGCCATCGGCGACGGGTAAAACGCCTGCACCTGATCGGCGCGGAAGCCGTTGCCCTTGAGCCACAGGGCCAGGTTCATCATGTCTTCATCGGTGGTGCCGGGGTGGGCGGCGATGAAGTACGGGATCAGGTACTGCTCCTTGCCCGCTTCCTTGGTGTACTTCTCGAACATGCGCTTGAACTTGTCATAGCTGCCAATGCCCGGCTTCATCATCTGGTTGAGCGGACCTTCCTCGGTGTGTTCCGGGGCGATCTTGAGGTAGCCACCGACGTGGTGGGTGACCAACTCCTTGACGTACTCCGGCGACTCGACGGCGAGGTCGTAGCGCAGGCCGGAGGCGATCAGAATCTTCTTCACACCCGGCAACGCACGGGCGCTGCGGTACAGCTGGATCAACGACGAGTGGTCGGTGTTCAGGTTCGGGCAAATACCAGGGAATACGCACGACGGCTTGCGGCACGCGGATTCGATTTCCGGGCTCTTGCAGGCGATGCGGTACATGTTCGCGGTCGGGCCGCCGAGGTCGGAGATCACCCCGGTAAAGCCCGGGACCTTGTCGCGGATCTCTTCGATCTCGCGAATGATCGACTCTTCGGAACGGTTCTGGATGATGCGGCCTTCGTGCTCGGTGATCGAGCAGAAGGTACAGCCGCCAAAGCAGCCACGCATGATGTTCACCGAGAAGCGGATCATGTCGTAGGCCGGAATCTTTTCCTTGCCGTACACCGGGTGCGGGACACGTGCGTAAGGCATGCCGAACACGTAGTCCATTTCTTCGGTGGTCATGGGAATGGGCGGCGGGTTGAACCACACATCCACTTCACCATGTTTTTGCACCAGAGCGCGGGCGTTGCCTGGGTTGGTTTCCAGGTGCAACACGCGGTTGGCGTGAGCGTAGAGCACTGCGTCGCCACGGACTTTTTCCACCGACGGCAGGCGGATCACGGTTTTGTCGCGGGTCATGCGCGGGCTGGCCAGGATCTGCACAACCTTGGCTTCGTCCGGATCATCAACCGGACCTTTTTCCTGCTCAATGGCGCAAGCCTGGGTGTCCTGGGTGTTCACGTACGGGTTGATGATTTTGTCGATCTTGCCCGGACGGTCGATACGCGTGGAGTCCACTTCGTACCAGCCAGCCGGGGTGTCACGGCGAATGAACGCAGTGCCACGCACGTCGGTGATGTCTTCGATCTTGTGGCCCCACGACAGGCGCTGGGCAACTTCGACGATGGCCCGCTCGGCGTTGCCGTACAACAGGATGTCTGCGGCGGCGTCGATCAGGATCGAGTTACGAACGCGGTCCTGCCAGTAGTCGTAGTGAGCGATGCGGCGCAGGGAGGCTTCGATGCCACCGAGCACGATCGGCACGTTCTTGTAGGCTTCCTTGCAACGCTGGCTGTACACCAGGCTGGCGCGGTCCGGGCGTTTGCCGGCCATGCCGCCGGGGGTGTAGGCGTCGTCGGAGCGGATTTTCTTGTCGGCGGTGTAACGGTTGATCATCGAGTCCATGTTGCCGGCCGCGACGCCAAAGAACAGATTCGGCTCGCCGAGCTTCATGAAGTCGTCTTTGGACTGCCAGTTCGGCTGCGCAATGATCCCGACGCGGAAGCCCTGAGACTCCAGCAGCCGGCCAATGATCGCCATGCCGAACGACGGATGATCAACGTAGGCATCACCGGTGACGATGATGATGTCGCAGGAATCCCAGCCAAGCTGATCCATCTCCTCCCTGCTCATTGGCAGGAATGGCGCAGGACCGAAACATTCGGCCCAGTACTTGGGATAGTCAAATAACGGCTTGGCTGTTTGCATGACGGTGACCGGTGTTGAGATGAAAAATCGCGGGCGCGGAATATAGCACAAAATTTGACCAATTCCGACCTTTGCAGTCGGAATTGGAGGCGTTCATTTACTCGTCTTCGAAGTTGTAACTGCCTGGCGCAAGGTTTTCGAACCGGGTGTATTTACCGATAAACGCCAGGCGCGTGGTGCCGATCGGGCCGTTACGCTGCTTGCCGATGATGATCTCGGCGATGCCCTTGTGCTCGGTTTCCGGGTGATACACCTCGTCGCGGTACACGAACATGATCACGTCAGCATCCTGCTCGATCGCTCCGGATTCCCGCAAGTCGGAGTTGATCGGGCGCTTGTTGGGCCGTTGTTCCAGGGAACGGTTGAGCTGGGACAGCGCCACCACTGGGCAGTTGAATTCCTTGGCCAGGGCTTTCAACGAGCGAGAAATCTCGGAAATCTCGTTGGTTCGGCTGTCACCGCTGGAGCCGGGGATCTGCATCAACTGCAGGTAGTCGATCATGATCAGGGCAATGTCGCCATGCTCACGCACCAGGCGTCGGGTGCGCGCGCGCATTTCCGACGGGCTGATACCGGCGGTGTCATCGATGAACAGCTTGCGGTCGTTGAGCAGATTGACCGCCGAGGTCAGGCGCGGCCAGTCATCGTCTTCCAGGCGACCGGCACGTACTTTGGTCTGGTCGATGCGGCCCAGGGATGAAAGCATCCGCATGATCAGCGATTCACCTGGCATCTCCAGGGAGTAAACCAGCACCGCCTTTTCACTGCGCAGAACGGCGTTTTCCACCAGATTCATCGCGAACGTGGTTTTACCCATCGACGGACGACCCGCAACGATGATCAAGTCAGACGGTTGCAGGCCGCTGGTCATGCCATCGAGGTCGGTGTAGCCAGTGGACAGGCCGGTGATCGCGTTGTCGGTGTTAAACAGGGTATCGATACGGTCGATGGCTTTGGTCAACAGGTCGTTGACGCTGACCGGGCCGCCCGTTTTCGGCCGCGCTTCGGCGATCTGGAAGATCTGTCGCTCGGCTTCGTCGAGGATTTCCTCGGCTGTACGCCCTTCCGGGTTGAAGGCACTGTCGGCGATTTCAGTGGCAATGCCGATCAATTGACGCAACGTTGCCCGCGCGCGGACGATCTGCGCATAGGCCTTGATGTTGGCGACCGACGGGGTGTTTTTTGCGAGCTCACCCAGGTAGCCGAGACCGCCCACCTGTGAGGTCTGACCTTCCTTGTCCAACTGCTCGGCAAGGGTCACGACGTCGATGGGGGAGTTCTGATCGGCCAGCTTGGCGATGGCGCGGAAGATCAAGCGGTGGTCATGGCGATAGAAGTCACCGTCCGAGACTTGATCCAGCACGCGCTCCCAGGCGTTGTTGTCCAGCATCAAACCACCGAGCACGGCCTGTTCGGCCTCGATGGAGTGCGGCGGCACCTTCAGGGCAGCGGTTTGCAGATCGTATTGCTCGGGAGCTGAAATATCGTTCATGGCCACTTGGAATTAGGGGTGTGTAAAAAAACAAAAGGCACGACCTGTAAACAGGATCGTGCCCGATGTTAACCGGCTGTCACGCAAGGTGCCAGCCAGTTGGGTCTTGCTTAAGCTGCTACCACGACAACGCGTACGGTGGCTTCAACTTCGGCGTGCAGGTGCACGGCTACGTCGAATTCGCCTACGTTGCGGATGGTGCCGTTCGGCAGACGAACTTCGCTCTTCTGCACTTCAACGCCGGAGGCGGTCAGTGCATCAGCGATGTCGTGGGTGCCGATCGAACCGAACAGCTTGCCTTCGTCACCGGCGGTGGCAGTGATAGTCACTTCCAGCTCAGCCAGTTGGGCAGCGCGAGTTTCGGCCGAAGCTTTTTTGTCTGCTGCTGCTTTTTCCAGCTCAGCACGACGCTCTTCAAACGCAGCCAGGTTGGCAGCGGTTGCAGCGGTGGCTTTGCCGTATGGCAGCAGGTAGTTACGACCGTAGCCGGCCTTAACGTTCACTTTGTCGCCCAGGTTGCCCAGGTTGGCGACTTTTTCCAGAAGGATCAGTTGCATGTGAAAATCCTCTAACTTTTAACCTTCACCGTTCGCGTTATCGGCGTCTTTCGGCGCCAGACGACCGCGAAAATCAATCAGGCCGTCGACAATGGCCAGAACCACGAGTAACGGATAGATCAGCTGCATGAACAGCAACATCGTTACGTACAACCCCACTAGCCAAAACTTGGCCAGGCGCTTCTGCGCGACCAGCCCGTGAATCAGGGCCAGTCCGGCGAACATCAGCGGTACGCTGCAAAACAGCACCATCAAGGCCATCTGCGAACCGAGGTTCGGTCCGATAACCATGAGTGCAAGCAGCAACATCGCTGGGCCCACGGGAATTCTGATACTGCGAAACTCGCGACCAAAACCACCCGGGTTGTACAACAACGCCTGCCAATATCGCCCAAGCATCAGGCTCAACAAGCTGACGACCTGCATCATTACCGCCATCAGGCCGATCAGGGCCGGCGTAATCAGTGTTGCCAGTCGCGCTCGCTCATCTACCGACAGCTGCTGGTAGAGTTCCCCGAGGGCCATCGGCAGGATCTTGACGATCTCTTGCGACAGCGCCTCGATTTGCGGGCGGAAAGCCGCGTCAATCAACACCGAAAACACCAACCCCAATGCCACACTGACCAGCAGCGTGCGGACCCAGGACTCACTTGCGCGCAACACCAACGCAAGGCTCGACGAACCCAGCAGCACCAGAAGCACCTTGGGTTCGCCCAGTTGCAGCCACCAGATCAAGGCGGCCAACACTCCCAGGGCCAGGACGCCAACGGCGCCCTGCAAACCGCGCCGCAGGAGCACAAGGCATCCAGCGGCAGCACCCAACCAATACAACAACGGCAATGCTGCACATCCAGCCACTACCAGAGTGGCCTGCACACGACCGCGCATGATGAACTCAGCTAAGGCGCGCATGCATTCAATCCCTTACTACTTGTCGACTGCCCGGTCTCAGCGGCCGTGGCTGTCGGTGTAGGCCAGCAGGGCCAGGAAGCGGGCGCGCTTGATAGCGGTGGCCAGCTGACGCTGATAACGTGCTTTGGTACCGGTGATACGGCTTGGAACGATTTTGCCGGTCTCGGATACGTAGGCTTTCAGAGTGTTGAGATCTTTGTAATCGATCTCTTTCACGTCTTCAGCGGTGAAGCGGCAGAATTTACGACGACGGAAGAAACGTGCCATTTGATAGGCTCCTTAAAAGGTCCGTGGATTACTCGTCAGCGTTATCGCTGTTGTCGCTGTCATCACTATCAGCGCTATCAGCGCCTTCGTGCTCAGGACGGTCGCGACGCTCACGGCGCTCACTGCGGTTTTCTTCAGCCTTGAGCATCTCGGATTGGCCGGTAACGGCTTCTTCGCGACGGATGACCAGGTTACGGATCACTGCATCGTTGTAGCGGAAGTTGTCTTCCAGCTCGGCCAGGGCCTTGCCAGTGCATTCAACGTTCAGCATCACGTAGTGAGCCTTGTGAACATTGTTGATTGCATAGGCCAGTTGACGACGGCCCCAATCTTCCAGACGGTGGATTTTGCCGCCGTCTTCTTCGATCAGCTTGGTGTAACGCTCTACCATGCCGCCGACTTGCTCGCTTTGATCCGGGTGGACCAAAAAGATGATTTCGTAATGACGCATGAATGCTCCTTACGGGTTGTAGCCTGCCGCTCAAAAACGGTCAGACAAGGAGTGAATGACACTTATGGATCTTGCCAAAGGGAGGCACATCGGTGCCCGCCAGGAAGGCAAGGGGCGCAATTGTAGAGAAGGGGGAGGAACGGCGCAAGGTGATTGGTGATTATTTGAACAATCCTCCAAACACCCTAAAACAGATGTGGGGGCGGGCTTGCTCGCTCCCACATTTTCGACCTGCGCCAGACTTGGTTATTTCTTAGGCTTGGTTTTGGCCTTGGCGCCACGCTGGCGCTGGGCTTCAAACAGGCACACGCCGGTAGCAACCGACACGTTCAGACTGCTGACACTACCCGCCATCGGCAAATGCACCAGGTAATCGCAGTGCTCACGGGTCAGGCGACGCATGCCCTTACCCTCGGCACCCATGATCAAAATGGTCGGGCCGGTGAGGTCCTGGTCATAAATGCTGACCTCAGCCTCGCCTGCCGTACCCACGATCCACAGGCCACGCTGCTGGAGTTTCTCCAGGGTGCGCGCCAGGTTGGTCACAGCCACCAGCGGAATCACTTCCGCCGCGCCGCAGGCCACTTTACGCACGACTGGCGTCAGGGTGGCCGACTTGTCTTTAGGCACAATCACTGCCAGCGCGCCGGCAGCATCCGCCGAACGCAGGCAAGCGCCGAGGTTATGCGGGTCGGTCACGCCGTCCAGCACCAGCAACAGCGGGGCACCTTCGGTACGGTCAAGCAGCTCGTCGAGCATGGCTTCGCCCCAGACCTGGCTCGGACTGACGTCTGCAACCACGCCTTGGTGAACGCCCTCAACCCACACGTCCATTTCACGACGCTCAGCCTGACCGATAGCCACCTTGTTTTGGGTGGCCAACTCGACCAGCGATTGCACGCGTGGCTCGCTGCGACCTTCTGCCAGCCACACTTGCTTGACGCGCTTAGGGTGGTGACGCAGCAGTGCTTCTACGGCATGCACGCCGTAGATTTTTTCCAGACTCATGACTTGGCCTTAGGTTTGCGCGACCCACCGCTTTTCGCGGGGGTCGAACCCGCTTTGGGCGGGCCTTTACGGTGCTTACTTGGTTTGCTCGACGGGTTTTCGTCCCCGCGAGACTTTCCCCCAGACACCGCTTTACCACCGCTTTTGGCTTCGTTGAGCAACTGCTGCTTCAACTCGCGGCTTTTGCGCAATTCGGCGTTTTTCGCCGCTGCGTCGCTTGGGCGGTAGGCCTCAGGAGCCTTTTCCTTGGTAGACGAGCGACGACCCGCCTTGGCTGGCGCAGGCTCGGCGGCTGCCGCTTTCGCGGAAGTGCCCCTGCCTTTGCCGGCTGGCGCAGTAGGTTCGCTGCCACGTTTTTTACGGCTGCCCGGCGCCTCGGCAGGCTTCTCAGGCATACCGAAGTCGATCTTGCGCTCGTCAAGGTCGACGCGCATGACCTGCACTTCAACCGTGTCACCCAAACGGAAGCTACGACCGGTGCGCTCGCCCGCGAGGCGGTGATGCACAGGGTCAAAGTGGTAGTAGTCACCCGGCAAGGCGGTGACATGCACCAGACCCTCGACGTAGATATCGGTCAGTTCAACGAACAGACCAAAGCCAGTCACCGCAGTGATCACACCCGGGAACGACTCACCCACGCGATCCTTCATGAACTCGCACTTGAGCCAGTTCACTACGTCGCGAGTGGCTTCGTCGGCACGGCGCTCGCTCATGGAGCATTGCTCGCCCAACTGTTCCAGCGCCGCTTCGTCGTACGGATAGATCCGCGCCTTCGGAATGGTCATCGCACCGGCACGTTTGACGTGCGGGGTGTTTTGCTTGGAATGGATCACGCTACGGATCGCACGGTGCGTGAGCAGGTCCGGGTAACGTCGAATTGGCGAGGTGAAGTGGGTATAGGCTTCGTAATTCAGGCCGAAGTGGCCTTGGTTATCAGCGCTGTACACCGCTTGACTCAGGGAACGCAGCATCACGGTCTGGATCACGTGGTAATCCGGACGGTCCTTGATGCTCGCGAGCAACGCCTGGTAATCCTTCGGCGATGGGCCATCTTTGCCTTTGTGCAGGGACAGGCCCAGCTCACCGAGGAATGCACGCAACTTCTCCAGACGCTCCGGCGGCGGACCGTCGTGCACCCGGTAGAGCGCAGGAATTTCGTGCTTTTTCAGGAATTCAGCAGTGGCCACGTTGGCCGCCAGCATGCATTCCTCGATCAGTTTGTGAGCATCGTTACGCGTGGTCGGGGTGATCGCGGCGATCTTGCGCTCGGAACCGAAGACAATTCGGGTTTCCTGCGTTTCAAAATCGATCGCGCCACGTACGTGACGGGCACCCAGCAACACCTTGTACAGCGCATAGAGCTGCTTGAGGTGCGGAACCACGCCTGCGTACTCGGTACGAAGGGCCTTGGCTTCGCTGGTTTTCGGCGTTTCCAGGATAGTGCTGACCTTGTTGTAGGTCAGGCGCGCCTGGGAGTGGATCACCGCTTCATAGAACTGGTAGTCGGTCATTTCGCCGGTTTTCGAGATGGTCATCTCGCACACCATAGCCAAACGGTCGACTTTCGGGTTCAGGGAGCACAGACCGTTGGACAGCTGCTCAGGCAGCATCGGGATCACGCGCTCAGGGAAGTACACCGAGTTGCCGCGCACCTGGGCTTCGTTGTCCAAGGCCGAACCGATTTTCACGTAGCTGGACACGTCGGCAATGGCTACAAACAGCTTCCAGCCACCCGAGAACAGGCGCAGCTTGCCAGGCTTGGCTTCGCAGTAAACCGCATCGTCGAAGTCGCGGGCATCTTCGCCGTCGATGGTGACAAACGGCAGATGACGCAGGTCGATGCGTTTTTCTTTGTCTTTTTCTTCAACTACCGGCTTGAGCTTGGCGGCTTCTTTCAGCACAGCGTCAGGCCAGACGTGAGGAATATCGTAGGTGCGCAGCGCAACGTCGATTTCCATGCCCGGCGCCATGTAGTTGCCGACCACTTCAACGATATCGCCCTGTGGCTGGAAGCGCGGGGTTGGCCAGTGGGTGATTTTCACCTCGACGAACTGACCAACCTTGGCAGCGCCATTGCGGCCCGGGGTAATCAGCACTTCTTGCTGGACCTTCGGGTTATCCGGCACAACAAAGCCGATACCGCCTTCTTCGAAGTAACGACCGACAATGGACTCGTGGGCGCGGGACACCACTTCAACGATCACACCTTCACGACGACCACGACGGTCCAGGCCGGAAACGCGGGCCAAGGCACGGTCGCCGTCGAACACCAGGCGCATTTGCGCCGGGCTCATGAACAGGTCGTCACTGCCGTCGTCCGGGATCAGGAAGCCGAAGCCGTCACGATGGCCGGCAATGCGGCCCAGGATCAGGTCGAGCTTATCCACAGGCGCGTAGGTGCCACGGCGGGTGTAGATCAGTTGAGCGTCGCGCTCCATGGCACGCAAACGGCGGCGCAGGGCTTCGAGCTGGTCTTCGGTGGTCAGACCGAATTCTTCAACCAGTTGCTCACGGCTAGCAGGCGAACCCCGATCGGCGAGATGCGCCAGGATCAGTTCACGGCTAGGAATAGGGTTTTCATATTTTTCCGCTTCACGAGCGGCCTCGGGATCGAGGGACTGCCAATCGGCCATTAGAGAGTTTTCACCTTGTCTATATACGGGTTAGTTTGGCATACGCGTATTGAAACGGGAAATTTCAGGCACGAACAAGCCGTTAAAAGCACTTTACAGCTTCCGAAATGCAGCTTGCACGCCCGGCGGTGATATTTTCCAGTTTTTTTTGATAGCGGGGGTTTACAGTACAAATACCACTCCGTATAGTGCGCGCCATCGACGACGGCAACGTTGTTGATGCTGCCCAGGTGGTGAAATTGGTAGACACGCCAGCTTCAGGTGCTGGTGATCGCAAGGTCGTGGAAGTTCGAGTCTTCTCCTGGGCACCAAATTCAGATAAAACCCGCGAAAGCGGGTTTTTTCGTTTCAAGCCTTTGATTTTTAAAGCAAAACCCGATTTATTTTTTCGAATCAGGGGTTTACAGATCAAAAACCCCGCCGTATAGTTCGCCCCATCGACAGCGGCAACGTTGCTTGATAATGCCCAGGTGGTGAAATTGGTAGACACGCCAGCTTCAGGTGCTGGTGATCGCAAGGTCGTGGAAGTTCGAGTCTTCTCCTGGGCACCAAATTCAGATAAAACCCGCGAAAGCGGGTTTTTTCGTTTCCGGGGATTGAAAACATTAGCGTGGAAACTTCCCCAGCGATTCCCCCCTCGCCCGCACTTGAGAAGTTTTATCGTTTATCCTTGTAAGTATTTGTTGAATACAAGTGAGGAACAACCCGGATGATGATCCGCGATACCCATCTCAAGACATCCCTTCTGCGTGGCCTGACCATCACTCTGCTCGGCCTGACCCTGCTCTCGCCCACCGCCTATTCCGCCGATAAGGCCTCCCTGACCCTGTACAACGGCCAGCACAAAGAAGTCGGTGATGAACTCGCCAAGGCCTTCGAAGCCAAGACCGGCATTCACGTCAACGTACGCAAAGGCAGCAGCAACCAACTGGCCAGCCAGGTCGTCGAAGAGGGTGACCGCTCCCCTGCCGACGTGATCTACACCGAAGAATCGCCACCACTGAACAAACTCGGCGAACAAGGCCTGCTGGCCAAAATCGACGCGAGCACCCTCAACGTATTGCCCAAGGATTATGTCGGCGCCAATGGCGACTGGATGGGCGTGACCGCACGCACCCGCGTCGTGGCCTTTAACCCAAAACTGATTGCTGAAAAAGACCTGCCGAAATCGGTGTTGGATTTCGCCGGCCCCGAGTGGCAAGGCAAGGTTGGCTTCGTGCCCACCAGTGGCGCATTCCAGGAGCAGGCCGTGGCGATCATCAAGTTGCACGGTCGCGAAGCCGCCGAAGAATGGCTGACCGGCCTGCGTGCCTTCGGCAAGGTGTACAGCAATAATATGGTCGCCCTCAAAGCCGTGGAGAACGGCGAAGTGGCCACTGTGCTGGTGAACAACTACTACTGGTTCGCGCTGAAGAAAGAAAAAACCAACCTGGACTCCCAGTTGCACTACTTCACCAATGGCGATGCTGGCGGCCTGATCACCGTGTCTTCGGCTGCAGCGCTGAAATCCAGCAAGCACCCCAAGGAAGCGCAGCAACTGTTGGCGTTCATGGCCAGCGAAGAAGGCCAACGCGTGATCACCAACACCTCGGCTGAGTACCCGCTGCGCAAAGGCATGGAATCAAAGCGCGGCCTCAAGCCTTTCAGTGAGCTGCAACCTCCGAAAGTCACCCCTGCCGACTTGGGCAACGCCGAAGAAGCCCTGGAACTGGAACGTGACGTTGGCTTGAACTGATGAACCCATCGCTATCCGCCCCTGCCACGCGCAGGGGGTTCAGCCCAAAGCGCAAGCGCCCTTCTATCTGGCTGTTACTGCCCGTGCTGTTGCTGGTTGGCCTGAGCCTGCTGCCGCTGGCGTATGTCGGGCTGAAGGCATGGCAGGCCGGCTGGGCGGAAGCGGTGCACCTGCTGTGGCGCCCGTACGTGTTCGGGCTGCTGCGCAACACCCTGGCGCTGATGGTCGGCGTGACGCTGGCATGCGGCGTGATCGGCCTGTCACTGGCCTGGCTGCTGGAGCGCAGCAACCTGCCGGGACGACGCATATGGGGCGTGATTTTATGCCTGCCATTTGCGGTGCCGGCATTTGTCAGCAGCTTTACCTGGGTCTCGCTGAGCGCCAACTTCGAAGGGCTCGGCGGCGCGATCCTGGTGATGAGCTTGTCGAAATACCCGCTGGTGTTTTTGCCAGTGGCGGCGACGCTGCGCAACCTTGATCCCTCACTGGAAGAGTCGGCCCGCACTCTGGGGCTGAATCGCTGGAGCGTGTTCTTGCGCGTCACATTGCCTTTGCTATGGCCATCGCTGCTGGCCGGGGCACTGTTGATCGCGCTGCACATGCTGGTGGAATTCGGCGCGCTCTCGATTATCGGACTGCAGACCTTTACCACCGCGATCTACCAGCAATTCGAACTGGAATTCAGCAATGCCAACGCCGCAATGCTCTCGGCAGTGCTCCTGGTGATGTGCCTGACGCTGTTGTGGCTGGAGTTGCGCGTGCGCGGCAACGGCCGACATGTGCGCATAGGCCAAGGCGCAGCGCGGCACGCCGAGCAGGTTCGACTAGGTAAGTGGGCACCGCTGGGCCAGGCGTATTGCCTGGTACTGGCGATAATCGGCAGCGGCATACCACTGGGGATGCTCGGTTACTGGTTGGCAGTGGGCTCTTCCGCCGCATTCCCGGTGGATGAGATCAGTGAAGCGTTGTTGTCTTCGTTGGCACTTTCTCTCGGCGGTGCGGCACTGTGCTTAGTATTGGCGGTGCCAGTGGGCCTGCTAGTGGTGCGTTACAAAGGCCAACTGGCAATCTGGGCCGAGCGCCTGCCGTATCTGTTGCACGCCCTGCCCGGGCTGGTGATTGCGCTGACGCTGGTGTATTTCGCCCTGCATTACGTGCCGGCGCTGTATCAGACATCGGCACTGTTGTTGATCGCTTATGCGTTGTTGTTTTTGCCACTGGCCCAGGCGCCGATTCGCACAGCACTGAACAGGGCCGCGCCGCAGCTGGAAGAGGCCGCACGTACGCTGGGGGCGTCGTCGCTCAGTGCGTTTTGCCGAGTGACGTTGCCAATTATTTTCCCGGCATTGGGTGCAGCGTTTGCGCTGGTGTTTCTGGATGCGATGAAGGAATTGACGGCGACGTTGCTGCTGAGCCCGACCGGGTTGAATACATTGGCGACGGCGGTGTGGGCGCACACTTCGAATGTCGAGTTTGCAGCGGCGGCGCCATATGCGGCGTTGTTGATACTGGTGTCGGGGTTGCCGGTGTACCTGCTGACGACCCGGATGTATCTGAGCCGCTGAGACCGCTATCGCGGGCAAGCCCGACACCCACATTTGGAATGCATTCCAAGGCGGGAGCCAGGCCTGCTCGCGATGACGCCGGAACAGGCGACGCTAGGCCCGGAACTGTCCCAGGCTTGCCTTCAATTGCGCCGCCAACCCATCCAGCACCTTGCCACTGGCCGTCGTCTCCACCACCGCCTGCGCAGCACGCTCAGCCTGGGCATGGATCACTTCAACGCGACCACGCACCGCATGCGCGCCCTGCGCCTGATGCTCAGCCGCGCGCGTCGCCAAGCCAATCGCCGCATGGACCTGCTCCACCGAGGCCTGCACCGTCTGCTGCAAGCGCACGCTATCGCGCAGCACCAGCAAACCCTCATCAGCCTGGCGTCCGGCCTTGCCGATGGTTTCCACCGCCTCACGAGCGCCTTGCTGCAACGCCACGATATGCGCCTGGATATCACCGGTGGAGCTCTGGGTTTTACTCGCCAGCGCGCGCACCTCGTCTGCCACTACGGCAAAGCCGCGACCGGTCTCACCCGCGCGGGCCGCTTCGATCGCCGCATTGAGCGCCAGCAGGTTGGTTTGCTCGGCGATGCCGTGAATCACGGTCAGCACCACCTCGATCTGCTCGCTTTGCTGGGCCAGACGCTCAATCACTTGGGAGCCTGCCTGCACCTGGCCCGCCAGCGCCTCGATCAAACTGCCGACCTGCGCCGAAGTCCGCGAGTTCTCATCCGTGGCCTGGCGAATATCCACCACCTGCTGCAGCGCCGCCTGCATCGCATGGCTTTCGGCTTGCGCTTCGTCTGCCATTTGCGACAGCGCGCGCAAGCTCTCGGCCACTTCATCACGCTGCAAGCCCGCCGCCGCATCAGCACCGGCATTGCGCAAGGTCATGGCGCCGATTTCCACGCCAGTACGCTGGGCCACATCCCCCGCCTCGCGGACGATAGGCTGCAACTTATCCACAAAGCGATTGACCGCCGAGGCCATGTCGCCGATTTCATCCTTGCTGCTGATCTGCACACGCTTGGTGAGGTCGCCCTCACCCGCCGCCAGGTCATCCATGGCTGCGATCAGCAGCTTCAAGCGGTTGACGACACGGCGCCCCAACACGATGGCGATCAGCAGCAATACACCAAGACCGACCAGCGCGAGCCCCATGCCGATGCGCCAGCGCAAGGTGCCAGCAGCCTCCTGAACGGCGCTGGCGGTATTGGCCGTCATCTGGGTGGCCGTAGCTTGCGCGGATTGCAGGCGGGCGCCCATGGCGGCCGCGCTATCAGCCGACGCGCCTTTGAGGCTGTCGCCGACCAGTTGATCGCCGCTGGCAATCAGCGCCGCGAAACGCTTGTCCAGTGCCTGCAGGTCGGCTTCAACCGACACGGTCGAAACGCCCATGCGGACTTTGCCAATTTCTACCCCATTGGGGCTGATAGACGCCTCGACGTAGTACACGGAAGGGTCGTTCTTGGCAGCGTCGAGCACCTTATCCAATGCGCGATCACCCACTCCCTTGGCCAGCAGCGCCTGGTTGATCGGATTCTCGCGATTCAGGTAGCGGGTCAAATGCTCACCCGCGGCGTCGTCATAAACTACAAATAGTACGTTGGGATTGCGCTGCGCACGGCGCGCAAACTCCGACAACGTCGGCACGTCGCTGTCCCACATGGCGCGAGGCGCTACAGAGGCCAGTAGTTGCGCCATGTCATTGGCGGAGTCTTGCAGGTCTTTTTCCAGGGTCGCACGCAGCTGCTTCTGCTCTTCTTGCAGACGGGTCGAAAGCCCTGCTGTCAGGCGCTGACGGGTGCTGGTAGACAAGCTATCCAGACTGGACGTGACTTCTTTACCAGCCTGCGCCAGTTCACCAGACAGTTTCTGGCTATCGATGCCCAGGCGATTGCCCAGATCAGCCTCCAGCGCCGTGACCGTGCTGCGTGTGAGAGCAACCGCTACCAGCACTTGCACCAAAAGAGCGATACCTAGGGTAACGAACACCGGCCGCAACAGACGGCTTTGTAACAATGAGAGAACGGCAGACATCGGGAATCCCTCGACCACGGGTGCCATTAATTTGATAGCACCGCGAAAGAGAGAACCAAAGCAAAGGTCGTGCCGCTAAGGCGACAGAAACGACAAAGGGCTCCATTAGGAGCCCTTTGCTTTTTACATCAACAGCTTATTAAGCGAACGGGTGACGCAGAACGATGGTTTCGTTGCGGTCCGGACCTGTCGAAATAATGTCGATGGGTGCTCCGATCAGCTCTTCAACACGCTTGATGTAGGCACGAGCGTTAGCTGGCAGCTCTTCCAGGGTTTTGGCACCCACGGTCGATTCGGTCCAGCCCGGCACTTCTTCGTACACAGGCTGCAGGCCCACGTAGCTGTCAGCGTCAGTCGGGGCAACGTCCTTGCCTTCTGCATCTTTATAGCCGATGCAGATATTGATGGTTTCCAAGCCGTCGAGTACGTCCAGCTTGGTCAGACAGATGCCCGAGATGCTGTTCACATCGATAGCGCGACGCAGGATAACGGCGTCGAACCAGCCACACCGACGAGCACGGCCGGTGGTTGCGCCGAACTCGTGGCCTTGTTTGGCCAGGTGCGCACCGACTTCGTCGAACAACTCAGTCGGGAATGGACCTGAGCCTACACGGGTGGTGTAAGCCTTGGTGATGCCCAGGATGTAGTCCAGGAACATAGGACCAACGCCCGAGCCAGTCGCAACGCCGCCCGCGGTGGTGTTGGAGCTGGTCACGTACGGGTAGGTACCGTGGTCGATGTCCAGCAACGAACCCTGGGCGCCTTCGAACATGATGTCCTTGCCAGCGCGACGCAGGTCGTGCAACTCAGCCGTCACGTCCAGCATCAGCGGCTTGAGCAGCTCAGCGTATTCCTTGCACTCGGCCAAGGTCTTTTCAAACTCGATGGCCGCCTCTTTGTAGTAACCCACCAGCATGAAGTTGTGGTAATCCACCAGCTCACGCAGCTTGTCTTCGAAGCGCGGCATGTTCAGCAGGTCGCCAACACGCAGGCCACGACGAGCCACCTTGTCTTCATACGCAGGGCCGATGCCGCGACCAGTAGTACCGATCTTCAGCTCGCCACGGGCCTTTTCACGGGCCTGGTCCAGCGCTACGTGGAAGGACAGGATCAGCGGGCAGGACGGGCT
The DNA here is from genome assembly GCF_963970835.1 of Pseudomonas sp. EA_15y_Pfl1_P101. Classification (NCBI taxonomy): domain Bacteria; kingdom Pseudomonadati; phylum Pseudomonadota; class Gammaproteobacteria; order Pseudomonadales; family Pseudomonadaceae; genus Pseudomonas; species Pseudomonas sp. EA_15y_Pfl1_P101. Next base: position 29,216 of record NZ_CAXAPA010000013.1, read on the forward strand.
GATACGCAGGCGCTCGCGCACCGGCACGCCTTTCTCTTCCAGCTTGGTGATCTCGCGCAACAGGGCGTCAGGTGCAACCACCACGCCGTTGCCGATCAGGCACTGCACGCCTTCGCGCAGCACACCCGACGGGATCAGGTGCAAAACGGTTTTTTCGCCATCGATGACCAGGGTGTGGCCAGCGTTGTGGCCACCTTGGTAGCGCACTACGGCGGCAGCATGTTCGGTCAGCAGATCAACGATCTTGCCTTTGCCCTCATCACCCCATTGGGTGCCCAGGACTACGACATTCTTACCCATAACACTTGTCCTCATTCGCGCAAACTTGGTGCCGGCGATGGCCGGCAGGAAAACTCAAGAAGCCAGTGGCGATACTTGCCAAAGCCCGTTCTGCAGAATCAATTGCCGGTCGCAGTCCGCTTCACGGGCGGCGGCCAATGGCTGACCAGGCAAGGCCTGGACAACGCGCTGACCTTCACTGCGCAACTGGCAAACCCGCTGCCAGAGTGCTGCGTCCGTACTGTCGGGCATCCAGATGCCACCAGACGGCAGCTCGACCTCAGCACGCCCCAGGGTCACCAGGGTTTTCAAATCGGTGGAAAAGCCGGTGGCCGGGCGCGCACGGCCAAAATCGGCGCCGATATCGTCATAACGACCGCCTTGGGCGATGGCTTGGCCGACCCCTGGTACAAACACCGCGAACACCACACCGGTGTGGTAGTGATAGCCGCGCAACTCACCCAGGTCAAAATACAGCGGCAGCTGCGGGAACCGTGACGACAACTGCTCGGCAATCGCCAGCACATCGTCCAGCGCAGCCAGTACCGGTGCCGGCGCATTGGCCAGGCGCTCACGCGCAGCCACCAGCACTTCACGGCCGCCGCACAGGTTCACCAGCGCACGCAGCATGTCGGCCAGATCGGCAGGCACGCCAGCGGTCAGGGCAATCACTTCATCGATGGCCTTGCGTTGCAGGGCATCGAACAACTGTTGTTCCACTTCACCGGACAAACCGGCTGCGCGGGCCAGGCCACGGTAGATACCCACGTGGCCCAAGTCCATGTGGACATCAGGTACGTCAGCCAATTGCAGCATGGCCAGCATCAAGCTGATCACCTCAACGTCGCTGCTCGGGCTGGCATCGCCGTACAGTTCGGCACCCAATTGGATCGGGCTGCGCGAAGACGACAGTGCACGCGGTTGCGCATGCAGCACGCTGCCGGCATAGCAGAGGCGGCTCGGGCCTTCGCGACGCAGGGTGTGTGCATCGATGCGCGCCACTTGCGGCGTGATATCGGCACGAAAGCCCATTTGCCGGCCCGATTGCGGGTCGATGACTTTGAAGGTGCGCAGATCCAGGTCCTGGCCCGCGCCGGTCAGCAGGGATTCCAGGTACTCGATATGGGGGGTCACGACAAACTCGTAACCCCAGCTCTGGAACAGATCCAACACCTGGCGACGCGCTACTTCAATGCGCGCAGCCTCCGGTGGCAGTACTTCTTCGATGCCATCTGGCAGCAGCCAGCGGTCTACCGTTGCCATTACGCCATTCCCCTATGATCCGGGCGGCCAGCCCTCGGCCGAGCCTTGAGTAGAGCAGAAAATACCCGCCCCTTGCATAAACCACGCGCAAGAACGACGTGACGAACGACCTATCACCGGCCTCGTCGGGCACTTTCCTCGAAAAACCTGTAACGCCTGCCGAATCAAACATGCAGACGCAAAAAAGCCGGGAATTTCCCGGCTGCCGCATCATACACCCGTTTTCTGAAAGGATCACCCCGCCAGGCGTTTTAGCCGCCCGACGGGAGTGACACCTACAGAATCACAGGCTGGTTACTTGGACTTTTCCAGGTAGCGGAAGAAGTCGCTGCTTGGGTCCAGCACCATGACGTCGGTTTTGTTCGCGAAGCTTTCACGGTAGGCACGCAGGCTACGGTAGAACGCGTAGAACTCCTGGTCCTGGCCGTAGGCCTTGGCGTAGATCGAAGCAGCTTGGGCATCACCATCACCACGGGCCTCTTCAGACTCGCGATAGGCTTCGGCCAACAGTACACGGCGCTGACGATCGGCATCCGCACGGATACCTTCCGCCAACTCGTTACCCTTGGCGCGGTGCTCACGGGCTTCACGCTCACGCTCGGTGCTCATACGCTCGAACACGCTGCGATTCACTTCCTTCGGCAGGTCGATAGCCTTGACCCGAACATCAACCACCTCGATGCCCAGCTCTTTTTCCGCCATCGTGTTCAGCGATCGCGTGATGTCAGCCATCAGCGCATCACGCTCACCGGATACCACCTCGTGCAGGGTGCGCTTACCAAACTGGTCACGCAGGCCCGACTCCAGACGGCGCGACAAACGCTCGTCAGCAATCTGCTTGAGGCCGGAGGTCGCAGTGTAGAAGCGCTCGGCATCCTTGACGCGCCACTTGGCGTAGGCGTCAACCATCACGGCTTTCTTTTCCAGGGTCAGGAAGCGCTGTGTCGGTGCATCCAGGGTCATCAGGCGGGCGTCAAACTTACGCACCTGGTTGACGTAGGGAACTTTCACATGCAAGCCCGGCTGGACATCCGCCTGGACCACGCGACCGAATTGCAGCAGCACCGCACGCTCGGTCTGAGCCACGATGTAGAAGCAGTTCCAGGCAGCGATGACCACGACGACGCCCACAATCAGGGCGGTCAGCGATTTATTGCTCATCAACGACTCTCCCTGGTACGTGTTTGCTGTTGCGACAAGTCAGCGGCCGCACGGGCGCTCGCTTCGTTGGCAGCGGCATTGGAACCGGTGGACGGTGCGCCGGTGCTGCTACGTCCACCTTCGATCATCTTGTCCAGCGGCAGGTAGAGCAGGTTGTTCTGCCCGCCTTTGCTGCCAGTCACGAGAACCTTGCTGGTGTTGCTGAAGACTTCCTGCATGGTGTCCAGGTACAGACGCTCACGCGTAACTTCCGGCGCCTTGCGGTACTCGGCGACCAATTTGGTAAAGCGATCCGCCTCACCCTTGGCACGGGAGACCACTTCGTCGCGGTAACCATTGGCATCCTCAAGGATACGCTGGGCCTGACCACGGGCTTCCGGCACGACGCCGTTGGCGTAGGTTTCAGCCTGGTTGCGCGAACGCTGCTCGTCTTCACGGGCACGGATCACATCATCAAAGGCTTCCTGCACTTCGCGCGGCGCGGCCGCGTTCTGTACGTTGACCTGGGTGACGGTAATACCGGTGCGATAGGTATCGAGGAACCGTTGCAGGCGCTCCTTGATTTCGCTGGCCATCAACTCACGACCTTCGGTCAGCACCTGGTCCATGGCGGTAGAACCCACCACGTGGCGCAGGGCGCTTTCAGTTGCGTGTTGCAGGCTGATTTCCGGCTGGTCAACGTTCAGCACGTAGTCCTGCAGGTTGCTGATCTTGTACTGCACGGTCAGCGGCACTTCGACGATGTTCTCGTCTTCGGTCAGCATCTGGCCCTGCTTGGTGTAGGCACGCTCACGCGTGACATTCTCCATGTACTTCTTATCGATCGGCGGGAAGTAGATGTTCAGGCCCGGGCCGACGGTTTCGTAGTACTTGCCGAAGCGCAGCACCACGGCTTGCTCCTGCTCGTCCACCACGTAAACGGCGCTGTACAGCCATACGGCCGCCAGCACGACAAGACCCAGGCCAAGCAGGCCATAGCCACCGCCCTTGCTTGTGCGACCGCCGTCGTCACCACCACGTTTTTTCCCACCACCGAACAACCCATTCAGGCTTTCCTGCAGCTTTCGGAAGGCCTCGTCGAGATCTGGTGGCCCTTTGCGGTCGCCATTATTGCGGCGTTTACCACCCCAAGGATCCTGATTATTCGAGTTGCCACCCGGCTCATTCCAAGCCATAGCGCTCTCCATCTGATAAAGCAAAGACGCACCCACGGCGCGCCGACCAATGCTACAGAATGCCTGCCACCGCGGCACAACCGCTTTGGGAGGCTTTTATTGCAAAGTGTGTTGTTCGATGAACTCTGCCGGTATAACGCCTTCACGGCTGACCAGCCGATTCAGCTCCGAGCGCGGCAATCGAACGGCCAGCAAGCTGACCCCCTCTTCGTCGTGTTCTTCTTTCTGTACCGCGCCCAATTCGAAAAACTGTGCACGCAGTCGAGCAAAACGCTGCGGCAAGCGCAAGGTGCCAACGAACAAATCGCCGCCGAGCAATTCGGCAATGGCTTGTTCAAGCAACTCAAGACCACTGCCATCACGCGCCGATAGCCAGACCCGCTGGGGCTTGCCGTTCTCGTCGCGCTGGATTTGTGGCTCAACCCCTTCAAGCAAATCGAGTTTGTTATAGACCTCGAGGATCGGCAAGTCCTGGGCACCAATCTCGCCCAGCACCAGCATCACCTGTTCAATCTGCAACATGCGATCCGGTTCAGCCGCATCAATCACATGCAACAGCAGGTCGGAATTGCTCGACTCTTCGAGCGTAGACCGAAATGCCTCGACCAGCTTGTGCGGCAGGTGACGAATGAAACCCACGGTATCGGCCAGGACAATCGGCCCCAGGTCGTCCAGATCCAGACGGCGCAAGGTCGGGTCGAGGGTCGCGAACAGTTGGTCGGCCGCGTACACGTCCGATTTCGTCACGTTATTGAAGAGTGTGGATTTGCCGGCGTTGGTATAACCCACCAGGGACACGGTAGGGATATCCGCACGGGAACGGCCACGTCGCGATTGCTCGCGCTGGCTGCGCACCTTCTCGAGGCGACCCTTGATCTGGCGCAGGCGAACCCGCAGCAGACGTCGGTCGGTTTCGAGCTGGGTCTCACCCGGGCCACGCATGCCGATACCGCCACCTTGGCGCTCAAGGTGAGTCCAGCCGCGAACCAGCCGGGTACTCATGTGGTCAAGCTGGGCCAATTCAACCTGGAGCTTGCCTTCATGGGTACGGGCGCGCTGAGCGAAAATATCCAGAATCAGACCGGTACGGTCGATCACGCGACACTCGAAAACACGTTCGAGGTTACGTTCCTGACTGGGCGTGAGGACGTGATTGAAGATCACCAGATCAGCTTCTTCAGCGTGGACCAAGTCGCGAAGCTCCTCGACCTTGCCGCTGCCGATCAGGTATTTGGCGGTTGGCCGATGACGCGGCACGTTAAAAAACGCAACGGTCTCGGCGCCGGCCGAATTTGCCAACTCCTGAAACTCCTGCGGATCTTCGCGCGCCTCAGGGTCCTGTCCATCCAAGTGAACGAGGATTACTCGCTCACCACCACCGTGGCGCTCAAAGAACAAAGGAGACTCCTATCAGGCGTTACCTGGCTCAGCGTCAACTGCATCTTCACCTGCTGCGCTAGGCAGACGGATTGGACGAACAGGGACGACTGTCGAGATAGCGTGCTTGTAGACCATCTGGCTGACGGTGTTTTTCAGCAGGATCACGAACTGGTCAAACGACTCGATCGTGCCTTGAAGCTTGATACCGTTGACCAGATAGATGGAAACACCCACTTTCTCTTTACGTAAAGTATTCAAGTAAGGGTCTTGTAGCGAATGCCCTTTTGACATGTGCCGCACTCCTTTAAGGATCAATAATAAAAAATCGGAAAATAGATAACTTATGGCCGTCACACCCCCAAGGATAGACGGCTATTGCAAGGACTCAGCTCAATATGGAGACCGTTCCCAAGTATTTCAAGGCGCGTGACAGATTGTCGCTGTCCAGGCTGTCCAGCCAGTGCAAGTCGCTCCAGCTGCGCAACCAGGTGAACTGGCGTTTCGCCAATTGGCGCGTGGCAATGATGCCGCGCTCCTGCATTTCGGCTGACGTCAGCTTGCCATCCAGATGATCCCAGACTTGGCGATAGCCCACAGCACGTATCGAAGGCAACCCTGGATGCAGGTCACCTCTGGAACGCAGTGCTACGACCTCGTCGACAAACCCCTGTTCCAACATAATTGTGAATCTTTGTGCAATTCGATCATGCAGCACCTGGCGATTTGCCGGAGCGATGGCAAGATTCGCCACAGTATAGGGTAATTGTGGCTGTCCAGATGCGCCTGCGTCAGCACTTTGCGCACTTTGTTTCAGCCGATGTTCAGTCATGGTCTGGCCGCTGACACGCCAGACTTCCAAGGCACGCGTGAGGCGCTGGGGGTCATTGGGGTGGATGCGTGCAGCAGATACCGGGTCCACGACCGCCAACTGGTCGTGCAGGGCTTGCCAGCCAAGGCGTACAGCCTCTTCCTCAAGCTCGGCGCGCACCAGGGCGTCGGCGGGCGGCATGTCCGCCAGGCCTTCCTGCAAAGCCTTGTAATAGAGCATCGTGCCACCGACCAGCAGCGGAATATTGCCGCGTGCGGTGATTTCGGCCATGGCCGCCAGGGCGTCGGTACGGAAATCCGCCGCCGAGTAGCTCTCGCAGGGATCAATGATATCGATCAAACGATGCGGATACTCAGCCAACAGCGCTTTGGAAGGCTTCGCGGTGCCAATGTCCATGTCCCGGTAAACCAGGGCAGAGTCGACACTGATCAGCTCGCACGGCAGCACCTTGGTCAGCTCGATGGCCAGGTCGGTCTTGCCGGCGGCCGTTGGGCCCATCAGGAAGATCGCGGGGGGCGAGGCACTCATCAACGGCCGCGCAAGAACAGTTTGTCCAGATCGTCCAGGCCCATCTGGGTCCAGGTCGGTCGGCCATGGTTGCATTGACCGCTGCGCTCGGTGTTCTCCATATCGCGCAGCAGGCCGTTCATTTCCGGCAGGGCCAGGCGGCGGTTCGCGCGGATGGCGCCGTGGCAGGCCATGGTGCCGAGCAGTTCGTTGATGTGCGCCTGGATGCGGTCGCTGGTGCCGTATTCCATCAGGTCTGCCAGTACGTCGGCGACCAAACGGTTAGCCTCGGCCTGCTTGAGTAACGCGGGAATCTGGCGGATGGCCAGGGTTTCCGGCCCCAGTCGTTGCAATTCAAAGCCCAGCTTCTGGAACACAGCATGGTGCTCTTCGGCACAATCTGCCTCACGCTGGCTGACCGCAAGGGATTCCGGCACCAGCAACGGCTGGCCGCTGAGGCCTTCGCTGGCCATGGCAATCTTCAGGCGCTCGTACATGATCCGCTCGTGGGCGGCATGCATGTCCACCAGCACCAGGCCGTGGGCGTTTTCCGCAAGAATGTAGATGCCCTTGAGCTGCGCCAATGCATAACCCAGCGGCGGAATATCACCGCCACCCTCCGGCAAGGCCACAGCAGCGCCAGGCTCGGCCCCGGGCAGCGGCGCGAAAAACTCGCGATATGCCGCCTGGGCCTCGGCCACTGGCACTGCCGACTGCGGGCGTGGCGTGTATTGGTACTGGTAACCCGCACCCGAACCAGAACCCGGCGTGGTGTACGACGGCTGCGGCTGTGGCGATTGCAGCAGGTTTGCCGCCAGGCTCATTTCGCCCTGAGGGCCGAACTCACCCGCTTCCGGGCCGCTCGGGCGGACCATCGCCGTCACAATCGGTGCCGACAGTTGATCATCCGGACGCACGTCACCCAAGGTGCGGTGCAAGGTGCCGTAGAGGAAGTCATGCACCATGCGCCCATCACGGAAGCGCACTTCGTGTTTGGTCGGGTGCACGTTGACGTCCACCACCGATGGGTCGACCTCGAGGAACAGCACGAACGTCGGGTGCCGCCCATTGAACAACACGTCGCGGTAAGCCTGACGCACCGCGTGGGCCACCAGTTTGTCGCGCACAGCGCGGCCGTTCACAAAGAAGTACTGCAAGTCCGCCTGACTGCGGGAGAAGGTCGGCAAACCGACCCAGCCCCACAGCCGCAGGCCATTACGCTCGATTTCAATCGGCAGCGCCTGCTCCAGGAAACCCGCGCCACAAATCGCCGACACCCGGCGCGCGCGCGCGGCGTCATCATGGGCTTCATGCAGGCTGAGGATGGTCTTGCCGTTGTGGCGCAGGTGGAAAGCCACGTCGAAACGGGCCAGGGCCAGACGTTTGATGACTTCTTGCAGGTGATCGAATTCGGTTTTTTCGGCCTTGAGGAATTTGCGCCGCGCCGGTGTATTGAAGAACAGGTCGCGCACCTCTACCGATGTACCGACCGGATGGGCTGCCGGCTGAACCCGAGGCGCCATGTCGCGGCCTTCGGTTTCCACCTGCCAGGCTTGGTCGGCGTCACGGGTGCGCGAAGTCAGGGTCAGGCGCGCTACGGAGCTGATCGAGGCCAGGGCCTCACCGCGAAAGCCCAGGCTCATCACGCGCTCAAGGTCTTCCAGGTCGCGAATCTTGCTGGTGGCGTGACGGGCCAGGGCCAGCGGCAGGTCATCGGAGGAGATGCCGCTGCCATCGTCACGTACGCGCAGCAGCTTGACGCCGCCCTGCTCCACATCGACATCAATGCGCTTGGCACCGGAGTCGATACTGTTTTCCAGCAGCTCCTTGATCACCGACGCCGGGCGCTCAACAACCTCGCCCGCAGCAATCTGGTTAGCAAGGCGCGGGCTCAGCAGCTCAATGCGCGAGCCGCTGTTCAGGGTGGACTCACTCATTACTGCGCCGCCAATTCAGTGCCAGGGATGGTCAACACCTGGCCGACTTTCAACTCATCCGTCTTCAGTTTGTTAGCACTGCGCAAGGTAGCGGTCGACACTTGAAAACGCACCGCCAGCATGGCCAGAGTATCGCCCGGCTGCACGCGATGGTCACGCGGGCCTTGGGCGATTTTCCCCGAGTCACGCAGCCAGGCGATGTAAGTGCCCGGCGGTGGGTTCTGCTGGAAGAACTGGCGAATACCGGCGCTGATGGAGCGCGACAGGGCCTGCTGGTGGCTGGCGCTGGCCAGCTTAGAGGCTTCCTTGGCATTGGAGATGAACCCGGTTTCTACCAGGATCGACGGGATGTCCGGCGACTTCAACACCATAAACCCTGCTTGCTCCACACGATGCTTGTGCAGCGAAGTGACTCGACCGATATTGCTCAAGACCTTCTGGCCGACGTTCAAGCTGGAGGTCAGCGAAGCCGTCATCGACAGGTCGAGCAGCACCCCCGCGAGCATTTTGTCCTTGTCATCGAGGGACACGTTGCCGGCGCCGCCGATCAAGTCGGAACGGTTTTCACTGTCGGCCAACCAACGCGCGGTCTCGGACGTAGCGCCGCGATCCGACAGGGCAAACACCGAAGCACCGAATGCAGCGGTCGAGGGCGCGGCGTCGGCGTGAATCGACACAAACAGGTCGGCGCCTTTCTTACGGGCGATTTCAGTTCGGCCGCGCAACGGAATGAAGTAGTCGCCGGTACGGGTCAGCTCGGCGCGGTAGCCTTTCATGCCATTGACCTGGCGCTGCAGCTCACGGGCGATGGCCAATACCACGTCTTTCTCGTGCTGGCCGCGCGAACCGGAAGCACCTGGGTCTTCACCGCCGTGGCCGGCGTCGATCACTACAATAATGTCGCGCTTGCCTGCCGGGGCCGGTGGCGGCGGTGGCAGCTTGACCTGGGGTTGCGACGGGCTCACCGGTACTGCCGGCACCGTTGCCACGCTTGGCGTTGGGGCCGGCGGCGGCGCGGCATCGGCGGCGTTGTCGAACAGGTCGACCACCAGCCGGTTGCCATATTGGGCGTTTGGCGTCAGCGAGAAGCTTTTCGGCGTTACAACCTTTTTCAGGTCGATCACCACGCGCAGGTCAGTGGGCGTGCGCTGGGCCGAGCGTATAGAGGTAATCGGGGTGTTGGCAGTGGATACCTTCAACGGCGCGGCCAGGGTCGCGCCGTTGATGTCGATCACCAGGCGATCAGGAGACGTGAGAGTAAAGACGCTGTGCTGGACCGGGCCAGACAGGTCGAACACCAGCCGCGTGTTATCCGGCGCTCGCCACAGGCGAACACTCTTCACCTGTGAAGCAGCCAGAGCATTGACAGTCATTGCCGCAAGCAACACCCCCACGACAGCAACCAACGCGCGAAAGCGCATACCTAACCCCACCAATTATTTGAATTCCAATGCCAAAGCGGCGCACCACGACTGGCCGCGCGCGCTCTGGGGCAACAACTTCAACTGACGTCCGTGCTCATGCGGCGTAATGGTAATGGTCAGGTCCGGCTTTGGCAAAAAGCCTGTGCCTTTATCTGGCCACTCAATGAGGCACAACGCATCTTCATCGAAGTAATCACGGATGCCCATGTACTCCAGCTCTTCGGGGTCTACCAGGCGATAGAGGTCGAAGTGGAAGGCGCGTACTGCACCGATCTCATAGGGCTCGACCAGGGTGAATGTCGGACTCTTCACCGCCCCCGCATGACCCAAACCGCGAATAATCCCCCGGGACAACGTGGTCTTGCCCGCCCCCAAGTCACCTTCAAGGAAGATCAGCCCGGCCCCGGCCGCGACCTGAGCGATGCGCTGACCGAAGGCAACCATGGCGTCTTCATCGGCCAGGAAAAGAATTACTTCAGGCACGGCGACTGTTCCTCCAACAATTGACGAATGGCGGGTATCAGATCGCTCGCAGCCAGCCCTCGTCCAAAAGTACCCTGACGGTCCCCCGCCGTGGCGTGCAACCACACGGCCAGGCAGCTTGCTTCATAGGCGTGAATGCCCTGGGCCAGCAGTGCGCCCACCAGGCCGGCCAACACATCGCCGAGCCCTGCCGTTGCCATCGCCGGGTGGCCTTGGTCACATCGCGAAACACGTCCGTCTGGGCTGGCAATCAAACTGCCAGCACCCTTGAGGATAGTCACTGCGTTGAATGTCTGGCTCAACGCGCGCGCCACCTTAAGGCGATCGGCCTGAACCTCGGCTGTCGAAATGCCCAACAAGCGCGCGGCCTCCCCTGGATGCGGGGTGATCACACAGTTGGCCGGCAGAGCCACGGTGCCGGTGGCGAGTTGATTCAAGGCGTCGGCGTCCCAGACCTGCGCCTGTTTAGCGTTTGCGGCAGCAGAAAGCAGGCTTTTGCCCCAGGAGGCGTCTCCGAGCCCTGGCCCGATCACGATGACCGAGATCTTTTCCAGCAAGCCCATTAATTGATTAGCCGAGCTGACCCCCACGGTCATGACTTCCGGCAAACGCGCCAACGCAGCAGGCACATGCTCCAGGCGCGTTGCCAGGGACACCATGCCGGCGCCACTGCGCAAGGCACTTTCGGCGCTCAACAGCGCAGCGCCGCCAAAGCCGCGGTCACCGCCAATGACCAGCAGGTGACCGAACTGACCTTTATGGGCGTCCGGGGAGCGCGCAGCCAGTTGCGGCAAATGGCCGGGCAACAGGGTCTGTACGTCGGTTATTGCGTGTTTTGTCTGCGGCATGCGTCTTCAAGCTCCGATGTCTGGCAGAATTATACCTATCTAACCTGTGGTTTCCCGTGTCTCATGCCCGCCATTACCTCCGATCTGCCCGCCCTCGCCCAATCAATCAAAGACTGGGGCCGCGAGCTGGGCTTTCAACAAGTCGGCATCAGCGGCCTGGACCTGGCCGAGCATGAGCAGCACCTGCAACGCTGGCTCGACGCGGGCTACCACGGCGAGATGGAATACATGGGCGCCCACGGCAGCAAACGCTCCCACCCCGACGAGTTGGTGCCGGGCACGTTGCGCGTCGTCTCGCTGCGCATGGATTACCTGCCAGGCGATACGCAGATGGCTCAACTGCTGGCCCAGCCAGAAAAAGCCTACATCTCGCGCTACGCCCTGGGCCGCGACTACCACAAACTGATTCGCAAGCGCGTGCAGCAATTGGCTGACCGCATCCAGGCGCAGATCGGCCCCTTCGGTTTCCGTGCCTTTGTCGACAGCGCGCCGGTGCTGGAAAAAGCCATCGCCGAGCAAGCTGGCCTGGGCTGGATCGGCAAAAACACCCTGGTGCTCAATCGCAAGGCCGGCAGCTACTTCTTCCTGAGTGAGCTGTTTGTCGACCTGCCGCTACCGGTTGACGCCCCTCACAGCACCGAACACTGCGGGCGCTGCACCGCGTGCCTGGACATCTGCCCCACCAACGCCTTTGTCGGCCCCTATGTGCTGGACGCGCGGCGTTGTATTTCCTACCTGACCATCGAGCTCAAAAGCGCCATTCCTGAAGACTTGCGCCCATTGATCGGCAACCGAGTGTTCGGCTGCGATGACTGTCAGATCGTTTGCCCATGGAATCGTTTCGCCCGCGCCACCGCAGAAAACGATTTCAAGCCACGCCACAACCTGGATAACGCAGAATTGGCCGAGCTGTTTATGTGGGACGAGGATAAATTCCTCAGCAGCACCGAAGGCTCGCCCCTGCGCCGTGCCGGATACGAGCGCTGGCTGCGCAACCTGGCGGTGGGCCTGGGTAATGCCCCCTCAAGCATTCCGGTGCTGGAAGCCTTGAAGGCGCGTCGGGACTATCCGTCGGAACTGGTGCGCGAGCATGTGGAATGGGCACTGAACCAGCACGCCAACCGCTAGTGCACGTCGTCGTTATAGACGAACTTGGGCATTTCCCAATGGAAACGGATCGCCAGCAGGCGCAATAGAAAGCCGCTGAACAGGGTCAGGAGTATTGCCTGTTCGCTGGGCAGCTCCAGATAAAGGCACAGCAGGTAAAACCAGGCGGCGAGGAACGACACGCTGGCGTACAACTCGCGGCGGAAAATCAACGGAATGTCGTTGCAGAAGATGTCCCGCAGGATGCCACCGAACACGCCGGTAATCACGCCGCTGACCGACGCGACCAGCATGCCGTGGCCCATTTCCAGGGCGGTCATACAGCCGATCAACGTGAACGCCACCAGGCCGACGGCGTCCAGCGCCAGGAACAGCGAGCGTAGGTGGCGCATCAGCGGGGCAATAAAAATCGTCACTAACGCCGCGATGGAGGTCAGCACCAGGTATTCCGGGTGCTTGACCCAGGTCAGCGGATAATGGCCTAGCAACACGTCGCGCACCGAGCCACCGCCCAACGCCGTTACACAGGCGATCAGCACCACGCCAAACCAATCCATGCCACGCCGGCCGGCGGACAGGGCACCGGTCATGGCTTCGGCGGTGATGGCGATGAGGTAGAGCATCAGCAGCATGGTGGCGATCCTTGCGATTAGGCCGGCAGTCTAATCATTTGGTGGTGGCACCAAAAGGGGGCGCTAGTCGAAAGACCGAGTCGCCCCTATCGCAGGACCAGGCGCCACAGACTCAAGCCTTGATGAAATGCTTACGGTAATGCTGCAACTCGGCAATCGACTCGCGAATATCATCCAGCGCCAAGTGGGTGCTGCCTTTATGGAAGCTGTCTTTGACTTCCGGCGCCCAGCGCGCAGCCAGCTCTTTAAGCGTCGATACATCCAGGTTGCGGTAGTGGAAGTAACTCTCCAACGCCTTCATATGCGTATAGAGGAAGCGACGATCCTGGCAGATGCTATTGCCGCAGATCGGCGACTTGCCCTTCGGCACCCATTTTTCCAGGAAGGCGATGGTTTCAGCTTCGGCTTCGGCCATGCTGATGCGGCTGTCGCGCACGCGCTGGGTCAGGCCAGAGTTGCCGTGAGTGCGGGTGTTCCACTCATCCATGGTGGCCAATACGGCATCGCTGTGGTGGATGGCGATCACCGGACCTTCGGCCAAGGTGTTGAGGTTGCTGTCGGTGACAATGGTCGCCATCTCGATGATGACGTCAGTGTCGGGGTTCAGACCGGTCATTTCCAGATCGATCCAAATCAGGTTCTGTGGGTTTTGCATGGCTTGATTCTCTTGGCACCTTGGCGTAGCTGCGCAGTTTAGCAGGCAGGGCCGTGCTAGACTCGCGACCGTTTCACCTAAACCTTTGCATTATCGACACGGAACACCAATGGCCAAACGCCAGCTCAATCGACGCCAAAACTGGCGCATCGAAAAGATTCAAGGTGAGCGCGCCGCACGCGCCGCCAAACGTGAATCCTCCGCGGTAGAAGCGCTCGAGGGCGGCGACCTGGGGCCCGAACAGACGGGCCTGGTGATCGCGCACTTTGGTGTGCAGGTCGAAGTCGAGGCGCTGGAAGGCGAACTCGCAGGCTCGGTCTCCCGCTGCCACCTGCGCGCCAATCTGCCTGCGCTGGTCACCGGCGACAAAGTGGTCTGGCGTGCCGGCAACCAGGGCATCGGCGTGATCGTCGCCCAGTTGCCGCGCAACACCGAACTGCGCCGCCCCGACAGCCGAGGTCAACTCAAGCCGGTAGCGGCCAACGTCGATATGATCGTGATCGTGTTCGCGCCGTTACCTGAGCCGCATGCCAACCTGATCGACCGCTATCTGGTAGCAGCCGAACATGCCGGCATTCGCCCGCTGTTGCTGCTGAACAAATTCGACCTGATCGACGAGCAGAATGCCCCGGCGCTGAATGCGCTGCTGGCGGTCTACCGCACGCTGGGTTACCCGGTGCTGGAAGTCTCGGCGCATCACGGTAACGGCATGGAACAACTGCAACAGCAGTTGGACGGGCACATCAGCGTGTTCGTTGGCCAGTCGGGCGTGGGTAAATCCTCGCTGGTCAACAGCCTGTTGCCGGAAGTCGACACCCGCGTGGGCCCGCTGTCGGAACTGTCCGGCCAGGGCACCCACACCACCACCACCGCGCGGTTGTTCCACTTCCCCGGCGGCGGTGAGCTGATCGACTCCCCAGGCATCCGTGAATTCGGCCTCGGCCACGTCAGCCGCAGCGACGTGGAAGCGGGCTTCATCGAATTCAATGACCTGATCGGCACCTGCCGCTTCCGCGACTGCAAACACGACCGCGAGCCAGGCTGTGCGCTGCTCAAGGCGCTGGAAGATGGCCGTGTGCAGCAGCAGCGGATGAACAGCTATCGGTCGATTATTGCGAGTCTGCCGCAAAGCACTCACTAAACCGCTCCCAGAAGGTAGATACAACAAGGCCGCGATCATCGCGGCCTTGTTGTATGTGGACATCTACGAACCCGTACCAGGCACCGTAGGATCCTTCACGCCACCATCATCAAACAAATTCAGCTTCTGACGCAGCTCATGCGCCGGCAACGGCTCCTGCCCTGGCGGTATGGCGTTCGGGTCGGCCGGTACTTCACCCGGCGCACCTGCGCCTGGGGTGGGTTGCGGCGCCGGCGGCTGATCACCTTCAATCGCACGCTGGGCCTTTTTGGTCAGCACCACGATATCGATACGGCGGTTGGACGGGCTTAACGGGTCTTGATGATCAAACAGCTGCGAGGAGGCAAAACCCACCACGCGTGCCACTTGCGGGTCCGGGTAGCTGCCGGCCACCAACACGCGGCGTGCAGCGTTGGCGCGATTGGCCGAGAGTTCCCAGTTGCCGAAGTCGCCCTGGACCGCATACGGCTGGGCGTCGGTGTGGCCGCTGATGCTGATCTTGTTCGGCACCGTTTTGATGGTGTCGGCCATGGCCAGCAGGATGTCTTCAAAGTACGGCTTCAGGCGCGCGCTGCCGGAGTCGAACATCGGCCGGTTGGCCGCGTCGATGATCTGGATGCGCAGGCCTTCAGGCGTGATTTCGAACGAAATCTGATCCTTGAATTTCAGCAGTTGCGGGTTTTCCTCAACCTTGGTCTGCAACTCTTGAAGCAACAGCCCAAGGCGTTCCTGCTCGACCTGCTCAGCCATGGATTCGACAGTGTCGCGCTCGATCGGGATTTTTTCCTGCGGCGCTTCGGTCTTGACCTCTGGGTTAATGGTGCGCTCAGGCGCCAACTGCGGGGAACCGCCCAGGTCGATCACGAAGGGCGTGCCGCTTTCCGAGAAACCAATCGGGTCTTTGAAGTAGCCGGCGATGGCGATTTTTTGTTCGGGGGTGGCGGTGGACATCAGCCACAGCACCAGAAAGAACGCCATCATCGCCGTCGCAAAGTCGGCGAAAGCGATTTTCCAGGCACCGCCATGGTGCCCCGCGGCGAAGCGCTTGACGCGCTTGATGATTATCGGCTGGTTGTTTTCCATGGCTTAGCGACCGCGAACCGCTTGTTCCAGCTCGGCGAAGCTTGGGCGATGTTTCGGGTACAGCACCTTGCGACCGAACTCCACCGCCAGCGAGGGCGGCACGCCGGAAGCGGAGGCTACCAGGCTGGCTTTGATCGATTCGTACAGGTTGATTTCTTCCTTGGCATCATGGGCCAGCGAGGTGGCCAGCGGGCCGAAGAAGCCGTAGGCCGCGAGAATACCGAAGAAGGTACCTACCAGCGCCGCACCCACGTGCATACCGATGGCTGCCTGGTCGCCTTCGCCCAAGGAGGCCATGGTCACAACAATACCGAGTACTGCCGCAACAATACCAAAACCCGGCATGCCGTCGGCGATGCCTGTCACCGCGTGAGAGGGATGCTCCAGCTCTTCTTTAAGGCTGAACAATTCCATGTCGAACAGGCCTTCCAACTCATGGGGGGCCATGTTGCCGGAGGACATGATGCGCAGGTAGTCACAGATGTAGGCGGTCATGCGCTCATCTTTGAGCACGGCCGGGTACTTGGCGAAAATCGGACTGGCCGAGGCGTCTTCGATGTCGGCCTCGATGGCCATCATGCCTTCGCGGCGGCTTTTGTTGAGGATCTCGTAGACCAGCCCCAATACCTCCAGGTAGAAGGTGTGGGTGAAGCGCGAACCGAACATGCTCAGGGATTTCTTGAGCACGTGCATGGTCATGTAGCCAGGGTTCGCCTGCAAGAATGCGCCGAACGCCGCACCACCGATGATCAGCACTTCGAAGGGCTGGATCAGCGCAGCAATTTTACCGTGGGACAGGACGTAGCCACCTAGCACACTTGCGATGACGACGATGATGCCGATAATTTTAGCCATAGGAGATGAGTACTTGCGCCGTCGGGTTCATGGACATATTGGGGGGAACTGAAAACTCTTGTTCCTCTTATCGGCAAAACTGCGCCAGACTATAGCCCGTTAAGGCGAAAAGCCAGTTCGGCCCGCTCCGGGCGTGTTGACCGCAAGTGATGATCTCGCCCCAATCATGGCTAATGAAACGACAGTCCCAACTGCAAAACCTACTTCTCTCGCCGCTTGGATCAAGCGCCTGGACGATGTGCTGCTGCCTGTTCCCCAGGCCAGCCACGACCGCGTGTGCAAAGGCATCCGCGACAGCCGCAGCTCATTACGAGATATTGCCGAGCTGATGCAAGACAGCCCGGCCCTCGTGCTCAGCGTGATGCGCGAAGCCAACAGCCACACCCATGGCAGCCTGGCGGAACCGGCGGAAAACCTCGAAGTGGCACTCAACCGCCTGGGCCTCAAGCGCGCCGAGGAACTGTTGGCGCGCCTGCCTTCGGTGCCCGCCAACGAGATTCCCGTGGCGCTGCGCCAACTGTTGTTGATAAGTCAGCACGCTTCGCAGCAAGCCAACGGCTTGTTTGGCAGCCGCCTGGCACGACTGTGGCAGGACATTCACTGGGGCAGCCTGCTGTTTCTATCGCCGCTTTGGCCGATGGCGGTCGCCTACCCCAAGCTCCTGGAAGAATGGGAGCTGCGGGTTATCCACAAAGGCCAGCCAGCCCGTCTGGTCGAGCAGGAATTGTTCGGCGTGCGCCTGCTGGACCTGTGCGTCGGCCTGACCGAAGCCTGGCACCTGCCGATTTGGGTCTCCCAAGGCTACAAGCTGCTATTGAGCGAACAGCGCTTGCTGGTCAAGGCATTGCATATCGCCCGCGAAGATGACCCGCTGCACCATCAGCAATTGCTCGACGCCGAACCCAACCTGCGCCGCTGGCTGAACCAGCCGGCCAATACCGTGTTGCTGGCCAACGGCTTGGCGATGTCGGCGCAAGAGTCTTGGACCTGCCCGCACACCGAACGCTGGCAGCTCCTCACTGCGCTATACCTGCAGCAACCCTTGGGCGAGTTACAGCAACACGTCCATCAACAAGCCGTGACCAGCGCCCGCAGCACGCTGATGCCCGACCTGTGGCACCCGGCGCTGTCACTGATCTGGCCCTGGCATGTGCAGAAGATTCATCGCGGCCTGCTGCCGGCACCGCCGCCTACCGCCGAGTCGCTGGCCGTCTGGCGTAAACGTTGTACAGAACTGCTGGTAGAGCCGAGCCGTTTTGCCAACGCGATGCACCTGACCACCTGCGCCAAGGAGGCCCTGGTGGCCAGTGGCATGCAACGGGTCATGCTGCTGATGACTGATCGCGCCCAGAGTACTTTGCGCGTGCATCAGGTCGACGGCCTGCCGAAGGACGCCGCTAACCTGAGCCTGGACGTGGTCAACAGCACGCTGCTGCTGCGCCTGCTGGAAAAGTCCGCGCAGGTGCGTCTCAACCCTGAAAACCACACCCAGTTCTCAGCCTTGCTGCCACCGATCCTGCGCCGCCTGTTTACCGGTGAACACCTGCTACTGCGCTCCTTGAGCTGCAATGGCAAGGTGGTGATGCTGATGGTGGCCGACCAGGGTGGGGGACCGTTCTCGGAAACCACCGTGCAGGCCTTCGGCAAAACCGCCCAATGCATCGAGAAAGCCCTGCTCTGCTTTACCAACCGCAGCGCCTGATGCTTGCGCTACAATCGCCCTCTTTATATCGCCAACATTTGTGCCCAGGAGACCTCACATGCCTGACTTCTCTGGCTTGCCGCTGGTGATCGAACCCAGCGACCTGCTCGGTCAACTGGATGCCGAACACCTGATTCTGGTGGACCTCACCAGTGCCGCCCGCTACGCCGAAGGGCATATCCCCGGCGCGCATTTCGTTGACCCCAAGCGTACCCAATTGGGCCAGGCGCCGGCACCCGGCCTGCTGCCCAACAAGGCGGACCTGGAGAAGCTGTTCGGCGAACTGGGCCACACCCCGGACGCGACCTACGTGGTCTACGACGACGAAGGCGGCGGCTGGGCCGGGCGGTTCATCTGGATGCTCGACGTGATCGGCCATCAGAAATACCACTACCTGGATGGTGGCCTTCTGGCCTGGCTGGAAGAGGAACGCCCGGTCTCCACCGATGTACCCGCCCCGGTCGACGGCCCGGTCAGCCTGACGCTGCACGAAGGCCCCACCGCCACCCGTGAATACCTGCAAAGTCGCCTGGGTGCTGCCGACCTGGGCATATGGGACGCACGCGGCCCGCTGGAATATTCCGGTGAAAAAGTCCTCGCCGCCAAAGGCGGGCACATCCCCGGTGCCGTGAACTTTGAATGGACTGCTGGCATGGACCCGACACGCAACCTGCGTATCCGCCGCGACATGCCGCAGATCCTCGAAGGCCTCGGACTGACCAAAGATAAAGAAATCATCACCCACTGCCAGACTCACCACCGCTCTGGCTTCACCTACCTGGTGGCCAAGGCACTCGGTTATCCGCGAGTCAAAGGTTATGCCGGTTCGTGGGGCGAATGGGGCAACCACCCCGACACCCCCGTCGAGATTTAAGGTTTAAGGACAGTTATGAAAAAGCAGTTGTTTATCCTCAGCCAGTACTTGCTGCCACACCACTTGCTATCGCGCCTGGCCGGCTGCATCGCCGAGTGCCGCGTGCGCTGGTTCAAGAATGCCTTCACCACCTGGTTCGCCAAGCGCTATCAAGTGGACATGTCCCAGGCGCTGGTTGAAGACGTGACCGCCTACGAGCACTTCAACGCCTTCTTCACCCGCGCGTTGAAAGACGGCGCGCGCCCACTGGATCAAACCCCAGGCGCGGTGTTGAGCCCAGCCGATGGCGCGGTCAGCCAGCTCGGCCCGATCGAACATGGCCGCGTGTTCCAGGCCAAGGGCCACAGCTTCAGCGTGCTGGAGTTGCTGGGCGGCGATGCCGCTGTAGCGGCGCCGTTCATGGGCGGCGATTTCGCCACCATCTACCTGTCGCCAAAGGACTATCACCGGGTGCACATGCCACTGGCCGGTACCCTGCGCGAGATGATCTACATCCCGGGCCGTATCTTCTCGGTGAACCAGACCACAGCCGAAAACGTACCAGAGCTGTTTGCACGTAACGAACGTGTTGCCTGCATTTTCGACACCGAACGCGGCCCGATGGCCGTGGTTCTGGTGGGCGCGATGATTGTGGCGTCGATTGAAACCGTGTGGGCCGGCTTGGTGACCCCGCCGAAGCGTGAGCTGAAAACCTTCCGTTATGACGAAGCTGCGCGCGCGCCGATCCACCTGGAAAAAGGTGCGGAGCTGGGTCGCTTCAAACTGGGGTCGACGGCGATTGTGCTGTTTGGGCCGGATCAGGTGAAGTGGGCGCAAGAGCTGGTGGCAGGTACGCCGGTGCAGATGGGCCAAGGCATCGCTGCACCTAAAGCCTGACAAAAAACCCAATGCGGGCGCGGGCTTGCTCGCGAATGCGGGGTATCGGTCGACACATCAGTGACTGAACCACCGCTGTTCGCGAGCAAGCCCGCCCCCACATTTTTTACCGCACTTATTCAGTTACAGCTGACCGTCGCGATCGCGGAAGCCCAGCAGATACAACACCCCATCCAACCCCAGGGTCGAAATCGCCTGCTTCGCCGACTGCTTCACCAACGGCTTGGCGCGGAACGCCACACCTAACCCGGCAATTGCCAGCATCGGCAAGTCATTCGCCCCATCGCCCACCGCAATGGTCTGCTCCAGACGCAAACCTTCCTTGTGAGCCAGCTCCTTCAGCAGATCTGCCTTGCGCTGTGCGTCGACAATCGGCTCCACGGCCACGCCAGTCACCTTGCCATCCACCACTTCCAACTCGTTGGCGAACACGTAGTCGATGCCCAGCTTGGCCTGCAATTGCTTGGCGAAGTAAGTGAAGCCACCCGACAGGATGGCGGTCTTGTAGCCCAGGCGCTTGAGTTCGGCGAACAGGGTTTCTGCGCCTTCGGTCAGGCGCAGGGACGCACCGATGGAGTCCAGCACGCTGACGTCCAGACCTTTGAGCAGCGCCAAGCGCTCCTTGAAGCTGGCGCGGAAGTCGAGTTCACCGGCCATGGCGCGCTCGGTAATTTCCGACACCTGCTCGCCGACGCCAGCAGCCTTGGCCAACTCGTCGATAACTTCGGCCTCGATCAGCGTGGAATCCATGTCGAACACCGCCAGGCGACGGTTGCGGCGGAACAGTGAGTCTTCCTGGAAAGCGATATCCACGTTCAGTTCCTGCGCCACGCTGAGGAACTCGGCGCGCAGAGCTTGCGGGTCGGCTGGCTCACCGCGTACGGAGAACTCGATGCAGCCCTTGCCCTTGTCAGCGGGCGTGTCCAGCGGCATGCGACCCGACAAACGGTCGATATGATCGATATTCAAACCGTACTGCGCGGTGATCGAGCTGACACGCTGCAATTGCTCAGCGGTGACCTTGCGGGTCAACAGGGTCACGATGTGGCGCTTTTTGCCCTGACCGGCCACCCATTGCTGATAATCGGCTTCGGACACCGGGGTGAAACGCACCTGTTGATCCAGCTTGTACGCCGTAAACAGGATGTCCTTGAGTACCGATGACGCCTGTTCAGTGCTCGGGATCTCAACCAGAATGCCGAACGACAAGGTGTCGTGGATCACCGCTTGGCCGATGTCGAGAATGTTCACACCACCCTGGGCCAGCACACCGGTAATCGCTGCGGTCAGACCTGGGCGGTCTTCCCCCGTGATGTTAATCAGGACAATTTCGCGCAAGGCGCACCCCCAGGCTGGAAAAAAACCGCATTCTACCCACTTTCAGTGACCATCGGGCACAGCCAGCGCTTTGCCGGCCCTAGGGCTGTCGCTATACTGCGCGTCAACTTCACGGACCAAGAGCCGAGCGCAAGTGAACCGGCCCACGCCAGTAAAAACCGATAACTTCTTCCTGCTGATCTTCCGGGCACTGCGCCACCGCCGTGTACCGATCGCATTACGCATCGCCAGCCATAACGTGATCCTGGTCGCCCTGGCCCTGGTGATCTACGCCTGCGTGATGGGTTTGCAGTTCAAACAGGCCATGCACGAGCAAGCCGACGCCCTGGGCGAGAGCCTGACCACCCAGACCGCGACCTCGGCGACTGAGCTGCTGGTGTCCAACGACATCCTCAGCCTCAACGTGCTGCTCAACAACCTGACCAAAAACCCGCTGGTGGCCCACGCGGCCATCTATAGCGTGGACAACCGGATCATGGCTGAAGCCGGGCAACGCCCGAAAAACGGCCTGCTGGGTGAAGCGCAAGGGCTCTACCAGAGCAATATCACGTTTCAGGATGTAAAGGCCGGCCAACTGCGTATCAGCCTGGACATGCAGCAATTCCAGCAGCCGATGACCATCAGCCTACAAAGCATGGGCATCCTCAGCGCGATCCTGCTGGCATTGGCCCTGGCGTTGAGCCTGCGTCTGGGCCGGCACATCTCTACGCCGCTGATGCAACTGCGCATCTGGCTGCGGGACATCGATGAAAACACCCCGGCCACTGACCGCCAGGATGAAATCGGCGACCTGGCCCGCCAACTGCACGCCAGCTTCGCCCCGGAACCGATAGTGCGTGAGGTTGAACCTGAGCCTGAGTTCGACGATACGGACTACGACGACGAGCCCGAATTTGAAGTGCAAGACGCTCCGGTAGCGGGCTTGAAGCCTGCCACCCGCCGCACGTTCAAAGCTGAAGAAGACGAACTGGACGATGAAGACCCGTTCGCCGACCTGCGCGACACCTCGGCAAGCGCCCCGGCCATGGCGCCAAAACCGGCCCCGATCAAGAGCACTGAACCCCAGTACAGCGCCGTACTGGCTGTGCAACTGGGTGCGCAGGACCAACTGCGTCGCCTGCCCCGTGCGCGCCTGACCGAATTGCTGGAACGCTACCGTGACTGTCTCGACCAGGCCGCTTCGCTGTACCAGAGCGAACTGCACACCCTGAACGATGGCAGCACGCTGATGTTGTTCCACAGCGAAGACAGCGGTGAGGACTACCTGACCAACGCTATCTGCTGCGGTGAACTGCTGCGCGCCCTGGGTCACGCCCTGCAAATCGAAGTGGCTGACAGCGGCATTACCCTGCAATTGCAACTGGGCCTGACCGTAGGCGACGACCTGTTCGGCATGAGCCAGATCGACCTGTTGCTGACCGAGATCGCACAGGACGCCTTGGCCTTGTCGCAACATAGCCGCAATTTGCTGCTGGTGGAGCGCAAGATCAGCGAAGACACGCTGATCCGCCAACGCGCACGCATCCGCCCGATTGCCAGCCCAGAGGGCGCCAGTTGCGTGGAACGGTTGATGGAGCCGTATCCGTCGATGCTGGAGCGGCAGTTGGCACGGATGCACGAGACCCGCACCAAGAACTAACGCGCTCAGTCAAATCGTGTACAAACAAAAAGGCCCGCTGAGTCAGCGGGCCTTTTGTTTGTGCGCGATTCAGATCAGAACCTGAACACTTCCATATCTGTACGAATCGGCACCGCCATCGGCATCTTCGGCTTCTGCGGCTCTGCCGGTTTGGCCTGTGCCGGGGCACTTTGCTTGCGGGGTGCCTCGGCGATCGGCGGCTGGTTGGCCAACGGCTTGAGCGCCACCGACAATTGCTGCGCCAGATGCTGCAGCAGTACACCCTGGGCCTGGACCTGGGACGCAGTGGTGCCGGCGTGTTCTTCCTGCAGATGCACGATGCGGTTATCGCGCACCTGGCCACGACGGTCGATCAAGCGCCATTGCGCATCGAGGATCGCCGGTTGCGATGTACCAGAGTCAAGCCGGGTAATAGTCAGCAACACCTGCACATCCGGGCTAAACCCGGTGGGCGCAGGCGCGAGTACAACACGCTGGCTATCCAAATGCCCCGCCACCTGGCGCAGCATCAATTGGCTGATGTCGGAGGACAAACTGCCCGCCCAGCGCCCATCGGTGGAACCTCGCAGGCTGCCGTCGTTTTGACGTTGCAGCAGTGTTTCGCGTTGCAGGTAGTCGGCTACGACCACCGGCCCCAACAAAACGGCCAGGCCAGCGCTCTGTGCTGGCTGAGCCGGACTTCCGCTGTCCAGTTGGTACAGCGACACAGGCTGATGTGTGCTGCAACCCGCCAACCCCAAAAAGCCAGCGAGCACGAAAATAAAAGGAAGGCGTGGAGCAGTCATCATCCCATCCAGGTGGCTGCCACAAGGCGAACCACAATGTAATACTAAAAATAACCTAAACACGCTCGGCCACGCCGGCGCTGGAAAGGCCATATCATCCGTGAATATGCGCCATGACTCCAGCGCCAAAGCGTCGATCTACGCTTTAAATCCTAGATCGAGGGCTCTAAACCACCTTAAACAGGCGTTTCCACCAATAAAGCATCCACTCGCTGGAAGCCACGAGGCAATTTGTTACCACGGCGACCGCGCTCGCCCTTGTAATGTTCAAGGTCGTCAGGGCGCAGCGACAGGGTGCGTTTACCGGCTTGCAGCACCAGCGTGGAGCCTTCTGGTATGACAGCAATGTCGGTCACGTACTCTTCGCGGCTGGCAACCCGCTCGCCGGGGATACCAATAATCTTGTTGCCCTTGCCTTTACCCAGTTGCGGCAGGTCGCTGATCTTGAACACCAGCAAGCGCCCTTCGGTAGTGACCGACGCCAGCCAGTTGCTCTCGCGGTCGTCCACCGGCCGCGGGAGGATCACCTTGGCGTTGTTCGGCAGGTTCAGCAGGGCCTTGCCCGCCTTGTTCTTGGCCTGCAGGTCTTCACCCTTGACCACAAAACCGTAACCCGCGTCAGACGCAATCACGTATAGCGCATCGTCGTCCGGCAGCAGCACGCACTCGAAATTCGCCCCAGGCGGCGGTGTAAGGCGCCCAGTCAACGGCTCGCCCTGCCCCCGTGCAGATGGCAAGGTGTGGGCCGGCACCGAATAACTGCGCCCGGTGGAATCGATAAACACCGCAAACTGGTTGGAACGCCCGGCCGCAGCGGTCTTGAACCCGTCGCCAGCCTTGTACGACAAACCAGTGGCGTCGATATCATGCCCCTTGGCAGAGCGAACCCAACCCTTTTCCGACAGAACGACGGTGATTTTCTCGTTCGGCAGCAGCTCGGTCTCTGTCAGAGCCTTCGCTTCGGCGCGTTGCACGATCGGCGAACGGCGGTCGTCGCCATAGGTTTCGGCGTCTTTGATCAGCTCGCTGCGCACCAGTTTCTTCAGCTTGGCTTCACTGCCCAGCAGCGCTTGCAGCTTGGCTTGCTCCTTGAGCAGCGCGTCCTGTTCGTCGCGCAGCTTCATTTCCTCCAGTCGCGCCAACTGGCGCAAGCGGGTGTCGAGGATGTAGTCAGCCTGGATTTCGCTCAGTTCGAAACGCGCGATCAACTCGGCTTTCGGGTGCTCGGCGGTGCGGATGATGTGGATCACTTCATCCAAGTTGAGGTAGGCGATCAGCAAGCCGTCCAACAGGTGCAGGCGGCGCTCGACCTTATCCAGGCGGAATTGCAGGCGGCGGCGCACAGTGTTGACGCGGAATTCCAGCCATTCCACCAGCAGATTGCGCAGGTTTTTCAGCTGCGGCTTGCCATCCAGGCCAATGATGTTGACGTTGACCCGATAGCTCGACTCCAGGTCCGTGCTGGCGAACAGGTGCTGCATCAGCACTTCGTGGTCGACCCGGCTGTTGGTCGGGATGATCACGATGCGGCATGGGTTTTCGTGATCAGACTCGTCACGCAGGTCGGCAACCTGCGGCAGTTTCGACGGTTTCGCCTGCATCAACGCGGCGATCTGCTCCAGCACCTTGGCGCCCGACACCTGGTGCGGCAGCGCGGTGACAATAATGTCGCCGTCTTCAATGTGGTACACGGCGCGCATGCGCACCGAGCCTTTGCCGGTTTCGTACATCTTCAGCAGGTCGGCACGCGGCGTGATGATTTCCGCTTCGGTCGGGTAGTCCGGGCCCTGGATATGCTCGCAGAGCTGCTCGACCGTGGCTTTCGGCTCGTCGAGCAAACGCACGCAGGCCGTGGCAACTTCGCGCAGGTTGTGCGGCGGCACGTCGGTCGCCATGCCGACCGCAATACCGGTGGTGCCGTTGAGCAGGATATTCGGCAAACGTGCCGGCAACACCAGCGGTTCGTCGAGGGTACCGTCAAAGTTCGGCCCCCAGTCCGCAGTGCCCTGGCCCAGCTCGCTGAGCAACACTTGCGAATAACGCGACAGGCGTGCTTCGGTATATCGCATGGCGGCGAAGGACTTAGGATCATCCGGCGCCCCCCAGTTACCCTGGCCGTCCACCAGGGTGTAGCGGTAGCTGAACGGCTGGGCCATCAGCACCATGGCTTCGTAGCACGCCGAATCGCCGTGGGGATGGAACTTACCGAGCACGTCACCGACGGTACGCGCCGACTTCTTGTGCTTGGAATCGGCATCCAGGCCCAACTCACTCATGGCGTAGATGATGCGCCGTTGGACGGGCTTCAGGCCGTCGCCGATATGCGGCAAGGCACGGTCCATGATCACGTACATGGAGTAGTTGAGGTAGGCATTTTCGGTGAAGTCAGCCAGCGACCGGCGTTCTACGCCATCTAAGCTGTCTGCGAGGATGTCACTCATGCGGGCCTCATCATTGTCGGGTAAGGCGCAGCGGAACTGCCGCTGCGCCGGGTCAATTCAAAAAAACAGCGTTTCATGGCTGGGCGCTCCAACCACCGGCAGGGGCGGCCAAACGATAGACCACGGGGCGCTTTTCACCATCGGCACGCGGGCCGAAATTGTTGTCGATGCCCAGCCAGGCACCTTCTGCGTCCACCACCAGGGCTTCAGCCAGACCGTAAGGTTGGGGATAACGCCGCTCGGGCGTCAGGGTTTCGTCGGCAAACGACCAGCACCGCTCGACCTTGGCCGTGACCGCATCACGCCGGCAAATCTGGAACGCATTGCGCTCCAGTGTGAACAGCTTGCCGTTGAACAGCGCCAGGTCGGCGAAATCCTTGGACACCGCCTTGGCGTTAGGGAACTGCGCCGGTTGTACTTCCTGGCCGGCCTGGCTCAACAATACACAGGCGCCGTCACAGTCCCATAAGCTTTGCGGACGCTTGATCGAAATCAGGCCGCGCCTTTCACGCTCGGCTGCCAGCCAAATCTGATTGCCCTCGGGATTGATCGCCAACCCCTCGAATAACGCATTAAAGTGCAACAACATGCCGCTGGCTCGCGCTTCACGCACCATGCCCGGCGCGATCTTCAACCACTCAGGCGCGCCCGTCACCGGCACTTGCAGCACCGCCGCATGGGCTTCACTGACAATGTAACGATTACCCACGGCATCGCAGGCAATGCCTTCAAAATCCAGGTCGCCGCCACGAATGAACGAGGCGGCCTTGGTGCGCGAACGCAACCCCCAAGGCAACCCGGATTCCGGCACCGGTGGCACGTCGATCTTCACAACCTCGGCTTGCCAGGTCGGTGCGCTGATATCCAGGCGGTAGATCTGGTCGTCATCGCGGTCGGAAACTGTCCACAGCTCGTGACCGCAGATGGCCAGGCCCGACAGGTTACCGCCGCGCATGCCGTCCACTGGGTGTTCGGAGAGAAGCTTGAGCTCTGCAACGGGCGCGGCGACCACCTCGGTGGCCGCCAACCCGCTCAACATCAGGATCGCCAGGGCGAAACCTGTGCGCATCAGCCCAGCACCTCGGCCAGGTTGCCTTTGGATTCCAGCCAGGACTTGCGGTCCGGCGCGCGCTTCTTCGCCAGCAGCATGTCCATCATTTCCGACGTGGCGGCGTAGTCTTCCAAGGTCAACTGCACCAGGCGCCGAGTGTTCGGGTCCATGGTGGTTTCGCGCAGTTGCGGTGGGTTCATTTCACCCAGGCCTTTGAATCGCGTGACCTGCGGCTTGCCGCGCTTCTTCTCGGCCACCAGGCGGTCGAGGATGCCATCGCGCTCGGCTTCGTCCAGGGCGTAGTAAATCTCCTTGCCCAAGTCGATACGGTACAGCGGCGGCATGGCGACGTAGACGTGGCCGGCATCCACCAACGGGCGGAAGTGCTGGACGAACAGCGCGCACAACAACGTGGCGATGTGCAAGCCGTCGGAGTCGGCGTCGGCGAGGATGCAGATCTTGCCGTAGCGCAGCTGGCTCATATCGGCCGCGCCCGGGTCGACACCGATGGCCACGGCGATGTTATGCACTTCCTGGCTGGCCAGGACTTCGCTGCCATCGACTTCCCAGGTATTAAGGATCTTGCCGCGCAACGGCAGGATCGCCTGGAACTCCTTGTCCCGCGCTTGCTTGGCGGAACCACCGGCGGAGTCACCTTCCACCAGGAACAGCTCGGAGCGCATCGGGTCCTGCCCCGCGCAATCGGCCAGCTTGCCCGGCAGTGCCGGGCCCGCCGTGACGCGCTTGCGCTCGACCTTTTTACTGGCCTTGAGACGACGGCCGGCGTTGTTGATCGCCAGTTCCGCCAGGGCCAGGCCCAGCTCAGGGTGCTCGTTGAGCCACAGGCTGAATGCGTCCTTGACCACACCGGAGACAAACGCTGCCGCTTCACGGGATGACAGACGCTCTTTGGTCTGGCCGGAGAATTGCGGCTCCTGCATCTTCATCGACAGTACGAACGCAATGCGCTCCCACACGTCTTCCGGCGCCAGCTTCACGCCGCGTGGCAGCAGGCTGCGGTACTCGCAGAATTCGCGCATGGCATCCAGCAGGCCTTGGCGCAAACCATTGACGTGGGTACCGCCCTGGGCCGTCGGGATCAGGTTGACGTAGCTTTCCTGCACGCTGTCGCCACCTTCCGGCAGCCACAGCAGCGCCCAGTCGACGGCTTCTTTGTTACCGGCCAGGCTGCCGCAGAACGGCTCGTTAGGCAGGCGCTCGAAATCGCTGACGGAATCTTCCAAGTAGGAGCGCAGGCCGTCTTCGTAGTGCCACTCGACCTTCTCGCCGGTGCCTTTGTCTTCAAAGGTCACCAGCAGGCCTGGGCACAGAACAGCCTTGGCTTTAAGTACGTGCTTGAGGCGGCTGATGGAGAACTTCGGCGAATCAAAGTATTTCGGGTCGGGCGCGAAGTACACGCTGGTGCCGGTGTTGCGCTTGCCAACGGTGCCGATCACCTGCAGGTCGGTGGCTTTGTAGCCATCGGCGAAGGTCATCTCGTACTCGTTGCCGTCGCGTTTGACCTTGACCCGGACGTGGTTCGACAGGGCGTTGACCACCGAAATACCGACACCGTGCAGACCACCGGAGAACTGGTAGTTCTTGTTGGAGAACTTGCCGCCAGCATGCAGCTTGGTGAGGATCAGCTCGACGCCCGACACGCCTTCTTCAGGGTGAATGTCCACCGGCATGCCGCGACCATCGTCGGACACTTCCAGGGAGTGGTCAGCGTGGAGAATGACGTGCACCGACTTGGCGTGCCCGGCCAAGGCTTCGTCGACGCTGTTGTCGATGACTTCCTGGGCAAGGTGGTTCGGCCGACTGGTGTCGGTGTACATGCCGGGGCGTTTGCGCACCGGGTCGAGGCCCGAGAGGACTTCGATGGCGTCGGCGTTATAAGAGCTAGCGCTGGGAGTGGCCATGGGGTCTCGTCGTGAGTCGTTCGATTAAAAAATGACCTGCGACTTTACAGTGCTGCAAAGTCGAAGGATTGATACTGATCTGCGCCAATCCCGGCAAAGCTCAGCAACGCCGGTAATTGCTGGGCGAACCCCTGGTAACCATGGTCGCCACCGGCCTGGATGCGCAAGGCACAGGCCCGGTAATACTGTTGGGCGAGGCGATAGTCCAGGGTTTCGTCCCCGGTCTGCAACCACACCTGATAACGCGCGGCGTCCTGGGGCGCCGGGACTTCCAGCTCGGCCAGCGCCGTCACGTGGTCGTGGGTCAGTTCCCAGGTTTCGTCGGTGTAGAGGTTCTTTTGGGTGCCCAAATAACCGTCGAACATCCGATGGGGGCTGACCGCAGGGTTCACCAGCAGCGCCTTGAGGCCATGGCGTTCGGCAAGATGGGTTGCATAGTAGCCGCCGAGTGAGCTGCCGACCAGCAGTGGCCGCCCCAGTTCAGCGATAGCGGTTTCCAACTGGGGAATCGCCTGACGGGGATGGTGATGCAGCGCCGGAACCCGCAACTGGCCGGAAAGGCCGATCGCCTCCATCACGGTGATCAACTGGCTGGCCTTGTTGGACGCCGGCGCGCTATTGAAACCGTGGATATAAAGGATCGAAGCGGACATGCCGGGCTCTCCGTGACGTGGCCAAAGAGGCGCAGTTTACAGGGATCGGGGTGGTGTGTGAGTCCCCTATCGTCCAGCCGCTGCAGAACCAATGTGGGAGCGGGCTTGCTCGCGAAGGCGTTGGGTCAGCAAATACAGATGTCGACTGTTACACCGCATTCGCGAGCAAGCCCGCACACATTTTTGATCAGCGTTTACCGCTTTTAATAGCCGTTGCTGCCGTAGTCCACGGTAAATGCAAAATCCTGGACCCGCTCCACCCCCGTTTCCAACCGTCCGTCGGCATGCAAGCGCAACCAGCGATACCCCGGCGCCTGCTCGCTGACCTTGAAATCCTCGCTGCCCGGCGCGAACTGGATGCAAGTGGACGGCGACGCCAACAGCCGCACGCCGTTGCGATCGCGGTCGATCTCCTGGTGCACATGGCCCCAGAGCACCGCCCGTACCTGTGGAAAACGGTCGAGCACGGCAAATAAAGCATCGGGATTGCGCAGGCCAATGGGCTCCATCCAGGCGCAACCGATAGGCACCGGATGATGGTGAAAGCACACCAGATGATGCCGATTCGGCGCTTCGCTCAGGGCCTGGGCGAGCAATTGCAGTTGCTGGTCTTGCAGATAGCCCGGTACCGAACCGGGTACCGCCGAGTCCAGCAAGGTGACGCGCCAGTTACCGATATCGACCACCGGCTCCAGCAAGTCGCTGTGCATGGCGGCGTCGGCCATGATCTGCGGCTCGTCGTGATTACCGGGAATCCAGCGGGCCGGGGCACCGATGGGCGCGGTCATGGCGCGAAATTGCTGGTACGACTGCAATGTGCCGTCCTGGGACAAATCCCCCGTGGCCAACACCAAATCAATCCGGGGCTGCTGCGTTTGCACCAGCTCGATCACCCGTTGCAGGCTTTCACGGGTATTCATGCCCAGCAGCGTGCCATCGGCCTCGGCAAACAAATGGCTGTCGGACAGTTGCACCAGCAAGGCTGGCGCATCAGGACTCACAGTGGATACGCTCGGCAAGGCGCTCTCCCAAGGCAATCACAGGAATGGACGTTTGGCGTGATTATGCTGGGGCAGGACACAAAGAGGAAACCCATGAAGCGGACGCAGTTCACATCTACCGCACAGCTTCGAACTCATGGCCCAGGGCCAGGCAGTGGCTCAACCATTCACCGAGGAACACATTGAGTTGTGCTTTCTCATCGGGCTGGTGCATGAACACGTTGGGGTAAGGATAGATGCTGCGAAAGCGTCGCGCATGTTCGGCGCTGATCACTTCAGCCATGCGCGCATCATGGTAGACCTGCACTTCCAGTTGCGGCACCGGCAGCCATGGCAGGCTGTGTTCCTGGCGCACGCGCAGGGTGGTGGTGTACGGGCAGTTGACGATGACGTCCAGGGCCAGCACGCCAAGCATCTGGTCGCCATGGGTCACACCGATGCGCCGAGCCGCAGGGGCATGGCGCATGTCGGGGAGCAAGCGCATCAGCCGCGCATAGTTGGCCTCGCAGGCGGCTTGCAGCCCGATCAGGTCGACTCGATAACGTTCCCGTGCCTTTACTGCCATAACCCCCTCACTTCCGCGCGATTAAGCGCAAGCCATTGCAGGGCGATGATGCTGGCTGCGTTGGAAATTTTGCCGTCACGCACCGCTTGCAGGGCATCTTCGAAAGCCCATACGGTGACGCGGATATCTTCAGCTTCTTCTTCCAATCCATGGACGCCACCTACACCGGTGCTGTCGCAACGGCCCAGGTACAAGTGCACATATTCAGTACTGCCGCCGGGCGAAGGGAAATATTGGGTGATCGGCCACAACGCAGAGAACGTCAGCCCAGCTTCCTCTTCGGCTTCGCGGTGTGCAACCTCCTCCGGTTGCTCGTCCTTGTCGATCAGGCCGGCGACCATTTCGATCAGCCAGGGGTTGCCGGTACGGCCCATGGCGCCGACGCGAAACTGTTCGTTCAACACTACTTCATCGCGCTGCGGGTCGTAGGGCAATACGCACACGGCATCATGACGCACAAAGACCTCGCGATTGATCACTCGGCTCATGCCACCATCAAATTTCTCGTGACGCAGCTGCAGGCGGTCGAGCTGGTAGAAGCCCTTGAAAGCATTGTCGCGCTGAACAATTTCAATCTTGCTCGGCGTCGATTTCGCAATGTCCGTCATATCCTTCCTCGTTAGCCTGTGCAATTCGCGCCATCCTAACGCGCTCACGCTGGTTGGTGCAGCCCCTTTCCAGTTGCCGGGATAGACGGCGAGCGTCAAACTCAGGGGGGCGCTCTCAATTAGTTTCCCCGTCGCGGCGGGAAAACTAATTGAGAACGCCCCCTGATCAGCTTAGTGGCGAACTGACTGCCTTGCCGGTAGTCGAAGCTCCACAAATTTCGCTCTTATCGTTAGACGAAGGACATCCATGTCGCTTTTAAAAATCGCCTCCGTGGCCT
Source organism: Pseudomonas sp. EA_15y_Pfl1_P101 (assembly GCF_963970835.1). Classification (NCBI taxonomy): domain Bacteria; kingdom Pseudomonadati; phylum Pseudomonadota; class Gammaproteobacteria; order Pseudomonadales; family Pseudomonadaceae; genus Pseudomonas; species Pseudomonas sp. EA_15y_Pfl1_P101. The sequence continues at coordinate 61,708 of NZ_CAXAPA010000013.1, forward strand.
GCATCGCATTGACCCTGGGTGCCTGCCAAAGCCTGTTCCAACCGAGCTTTAGCACCCCGCTGGAATCCACCCGCGACGCCACCGAGCAGAGCAAGCCGGGCTGCGCCAGCACCGATTGCCCGCTGGTGAATATCGACACCGTGCACTTTGCCAAGGAACCCAAGCTGGACGCTTTGATTGAACAGCGCCTGCTGGAAATGACCCAAACCGACCCGCTGCCGACGAGCCTTGCGACGTACAGCGAGCAGTTCCTGCGCACCGCTGCACCGCGCAATAGCATGTATTTGCAGGCCAAGGTACGGGAGCAGCATGACGGTCTGGTGATCATCGAGCTGTCCAGCTACCTGGACCAGGGTGCTACCCACGGCGAACCAGGCCGTGCGTTCATCAACTATTCGCGCCAGCAGCAAAAGGCGCTGACCCTGACCGACATGCTGTTGCCGGGCAAGGAGGACGCGTTCTGGAAAGCGGCCCAGGTGGCTCACAACAGCTGGCTGATCAGCACCCGCCTGAGCCTGGAGCCGGAGTTTGTGAAAACCTACCCCTTCCAGAAAACCCCGAACGTGGCGCTGACCTATGGTGGCGTGATCCTCAAGTACCCGACCACCACGATCGCCCCCTATGCCCTGGGCCATGTCGAGCTGCAGATCCCCTACTCGCGCCTGGACGGCATCCTCAGGCCTGAACTGGTGCCCGCACGCCGCTGAAGATCCGACTCAGGATCAACTGCAACAGCCCTGCCAGCACCAGTGCCGGCAGGGTCGCGCCGATGTCCGGATACAGATTGGCCAGCAGGTGGTAAGTCGCGATGCCACCCAGCCAAGCCAATAACGCCGGCCAGCGCAGGTTGGCGATTGCGCCCTGGCCACGACGGCGCAGGATGAAGTGATCCACCAGCACCACGCCAAACAGCGGCGCAAACACCGAGCCGATCAATAGCAGGAAATTCTGGTACTGAGCCAACGGTGCAAAGCAGGCGATCAGGGTGCAGATGACGCCAATGGCCAATGCCAGGTGCTCGACCTTCAAGCGCAACAATATCCCGCTGGAGACTGCCGCCGAGTGAATATCGGCAAAGGCGTTTTCCGACTCATCCAACAGAATCAATAAAAGCGGAATGCCCAGGCCCGCCCCGGCCAAGGCCAGCAATAGCGCATTCACTTCACCGCTCGGCGCAAATGCCAGGGTGTACGCCACGCCCAGGCTCATCAGCCATAAATTACCGATAAAGAATCCAAGCGCAGTGCCGCCGAACACGCTTTTTGCGCGTTTGCCGAAGCGTGAGTAATCGGCGATCAGCGGCAGCCACGAGAGTGGCATGGCGATGGCGATATCGAAGCCCACGGCAAACGGCATCGAGCCGTCTCCAGCCTGGGCCCAGAGTGCAGCGAGGTCGGCTTTGGCGAACAGGTTCCAGGTGAGCCACACGCAGGCGGCAAGCAACAGCCAAATGCCCCATTTGCGCAGGATTTGCCGCACAAAAGTCAGTGGGCCGCTGACGGCCAGCAGGGTCGCCAAGCCGCCGAAAAACAGCGTCCATAACAAAGGACTGGCTAGCAGGCTGCCGTCACTGAACGCCCGCGCGCCCAACAGGCTGGCAGCGTCGCGCATCACAATGATTTCAAACGAGCCCCAGCCGATCAGTTGCAGCAGGTTGAGCAGCGCCGGTAGGCTCGCGCCTTTGGTGCCGAGGCTGAGCTTGAGGGCGGCCATGGCGGACAGGCCGGTGTCACTGCCGATCACGCCGACGGCGGCCAGCAACAGCACACCGACCAAAGTGCCAAGGAGGATCGCCACCAAAGAGCCCGACAAGCCCAGGCCAGGCGCGAGCAATGCGCCGGTTTGCAGGACCATCAGGCCGATGCCGAGGGAGAACCAGAGGGAAAAGAGGTCGCGGGCGCCGAAGACGCGCTTGTCAGCGGGGACTGCGATGTCCGGGGAGTAGGTGCTGGGTTGAATGCTCAAGGGGGTTATCTCTGAGGGACACGTTGTTGTTTGGGAGATCGCTATCGCGGGCAAGTCGAATCGTCGCACCGCCGCTCCCACACTGGAATGCATTCCAAATGTGGGAGCCGGTCTTGCCCGCGATAGCGGCGGCACAGTCACCGCCGCCTCTGGATCAGACCTTCTTGTACAACTGACTGCCTTCCTGCTTGAACCGCTCCGCCTGCTCCGCCAACCCCTTGGCTACATCGACATCCACCGCTTCAATGCGCTGGTTGGCCGCGTACTCACGCACTTCCTGAGTGATTTTCATCGAGCAGAACTTCGGCCCGCACATCGAGCAGAAATGCGCGACCTTGGCCGAGTCCTTCGGCAGGGTTTCATCGTGATACGAACGCGCGGTGTCCGGGTCCAGGCCGAGGTTGAACTGGTCTTCCCAGCGGAACTCGAAGCGCGCCTTGCTCAAGGCGTTATCGCGGATCTGCGCACCTGGATGGCCTTTGGCGAGGTCAGCCGCGTGCGCAGCGATCTTGTAGGTGATGATCCCGGTCTTCACGTCATCCTTGTTTGGCAACCCCAGGTGCTCCTTGGGCGTGACGTAGCAGAGCATCGCGCAACCGAACCAACCGATCATCGCCGCACCGATGCCGGAGGTGATGTGGTCGTAACCCGGCGCGATGTCAGTGGTCAGCGGGCCAAGGGTGTAGAACGGCGCCTCGTCGCAGCACTCGAGCTGCTTGTCCATGTTTTCCTTGATCAACTGCATCGGCACATGGCCAGGGCCTTCGATCATGGTCTGCACGTCGTGCTTCCAGGCGGTCTTGGTCAGTTCGCCAAGGGTTTCCAGCTCGCCGAATTGCGCGGCGTCGTTGGCGTCGGCAATCGAACCGGGACGCAGGCCATCGCCAAGGGAGAAGCTGACGTCATAGGCCTTCATGATTTCGCAGATTTCGTCGAAATGCGTGTAGGTGAAGTTTTCTTTGTGGTGCGCCAGGCACCACTTGGCCATGATCGAGCCGCCACGGGACACAATGCCGGTGACGCGTTTGGCGGTCAGCGGCACGTAGCGCAGCAACACGCCGGCGTGGATGGTGAAGTAATCGACGCCCTGCTCGGCCTGCTCGATCAGGGTGTCGCGGAACAGCTCCCAGGTCAGGTCTTCGGCGGCGCCGCCGACTTTTTCCAGGGCCTGGTAAATCGGCACGGTGCCGATCGGCACCGGCGAGTTGCGGATGATCCACTCGCGGGTTTCGTGGATGTGCTTGCCGGTGGACAGGTCCATCACGGTGTCCGAGCCCCAGCGAATGCCCCAGGTCAGTTTCGCCACTTCTTCTTCGATGGACGAACCCAGGGCGCTGTTGCCGATGTTGCCGTTGATCTTCACCAGGAAGTTACGACCGATAATCATCGGTTCCAGCTCGGTGTGGTTGATGTTGGCCGGGATAATTGCACGGCCACGGGCGATCTCTTCACGCACGAATTCGGGGGTGATGATCTTCGGCACGCTGGCGCCAAAGCTGTAGCCGGCGTGTTGCTGGTCGAGAAGGCCACTGGCGCGGGCTTCTTCAAGCTTCATGTTTTCGCGGATGGCGACGTATTCCATCTCAGCGGTGATGATGCCTTTGCGCGCGTAGTGCATCTGCGTGACGTTGGCGCCGGCCTTGGCGCGGCGCGGGTTCTTCACGTGGGCGAAGCGCAGCGCGGTCAACTCGGCATCGCTGAGGCGCTGTTGGCCGAAGTGCGAGCTCAGGCCGGGCAGGCGCTCGGTGTCGCCACGCACTTCGATCCACGGCGAACGTACATCGCCCAGGCCTTTGCGCACATCAATGATCACGTTAGGGTCGGTGTAGGGGCCGGAGGTGTCGTAGACGACGACGGGCGCGTTGATTTCACCGCCGAAATCGGTGGGGGTCACGTCCAGGCTGACTTCGCGCATCGGCACGCGGATGTCCGGGCGAGTGCCCTGCACGTAAATTTTTTGCGAGCGGGTAAAAGGTTGCACGGAGCCTGAGTCAACCTTGGCCGATTCACTCAGGTGCACGGTGTTTTTCAGTTTTGTACTTTTTTGTTCTGTGCTCATCACGGGCTCTCCAACTTATCCAGGCGGTGGATTTTTGTCGGAGCGAACCTGTGACGGATGGACGCACTGAAACCAGTGCTGTGCTTGGCGCACGAGGGCTGTTCGATTGTCGAACAACATCCCGGACGAAGCACAAGAGGACTCGCCGGGTGACGAGAAATCTTGTTCCCTACGCAGGCGCTAACCTGATCAGGTTCAACGGGATCCGGTATTTACCGATCTCAGCCTTCCAACAAGGCACCCCGACAAGAACGCATCCAGTCTAGACCATGCCGTGGGCAAATTGCCAACACCCGAGCATTCAGCGTGATGAATGGCTCTTTTGCAGATTGTTGTGTGGTGAACACGCCACTACACTCGGGAACTGCTCAAGCCCTTGACGCCAGGAATCGGCCGTCTCAGCCTTGAGCGCAAATTACAGCCGTAATATTCAACTCATTATTTTCAACAAAGGATCGCCTCATGCTGCGCAAACTTTCACTGGCGCTTGCCGTGTCTTGTGCGACCAACGGAATGGTCTGGGCAGCAGAAGCGCCCTTGTCTGCCAGAACTGACCTGGTCAGCGTCTACCAGGAAGCGGTGGACAACAACGCCGACCTGGCCGCCGCCCGCGCCCAATACGGCGCGCAAAAAGAGGTGGTGCCCCAGGCACGCGCCGGGCTGCTGCCGAACCTGACCGGTGGTGCCGATATCAATAACGTGCGCACCCAGATCGACACGCCCGCCGCCACCGCCAACCGCGATGCTCACTCCTGGCGCGCAACGTTGAGCCAGCCGCTGTTCCGTGCTGATCGCTGGTTCCAGTTGCAGGCTGCCGAGGCCACCAACGAACAGGCGGCGCTGCAACTGTCGGCCACCGAACAGAACCTGATCCTGCAAAGCGCCGAAAACTACTTCGCCGTGCTGCGCGCCCAGGACAACCTGGCGTCGACCAAAGCCGAAGAAAATGCGTTCAAGCGTCAGTTGGACCAATCCAACGAGCGCTTCGACGTGGGCCTGTCGGACAAGACCGACGTGCTGCAATCCCAGGCCAGCTACGACACCGCCCGCGCCAACCGGATCCTGGCCCAGCGCCAGGTGGAAGACGCGTTTGAAGCGCTGATCACCCTGACCAACCGTCAATACAACTCAATCCAGGGCATTGTCCACACGCTGCCGGTGCTGCCACCGCTGCCGAATGACGCCAAGGCGTGGGTGGAAACCGCCGGCCGCCAGAACCTGAACCTGCTCGCCAGCAACTACGCCGTTACCGCCGCTGAAGAAACCCTCAAGCAGCGTAAGGCAGGGCATGCCCCGACGCTCGATGCTGTTGCGCAATATCAGAAAGGCGATAACGACGCCCTCGGTTTCAGCAACCCGAATGCCTTCGGCACGCCGTATCGGGGTGATGTGGAGCAACGCACCATCGGCCTGCGCCTGAGCATCCCGATCTACAGCGGCGGCCTGACCAGCTCGCAGGTGCGTGAATCCTACTCGCGCCTGGGCCAGACCGAGCAGCAACGCGAAGGCCTGCGCCGCCAGGTGGTGGAAAACACCCGCAATCTGCACCGTGCGGTAAACACCGATGTGGAACAAGTACAGGCGCGCCGCCAGTCGATCATCTCCAACCAGAGCGCGGTGGAAGCCACGGAAATCGGCTATCAGGTGGGTACGCGCAACATCGTCGACGTGCTGGAATCACAGCGCCAGCTCTACGCCTCGGTGCGCAACTACAACAACAGCCGCTACGACTACATTCTCGACAACCTGCGTTTGAAGCAGGCAGCGGGCACCTTGAACCCAGGGGATCTGCAGGACCTGGCGCGCTACCTCAAGGTTGACTACAACCCGGATAAAGACTTCCTGCCACCAGACCTGGCCAAGGCCGCAGCCGAACAGCTCAAGGCCCGCCCGAATAATTAAGCACACCGCATGACCCCTGTGTGAGCTGGCTTGCCTGCGATGCAGACGCCTCGGTACTTCTGGTACACCGAGGCGATGCTATCGCAGCCAAGCCAGCGCCCACGTTTGATTGGTGTTGTCAGCGCGCAAGCAGTTTGTCCAAACCATCCAGCAAACGCTTGAGCGCGCCCTGATTGGCCTGCATCACCTTAAGGCCAGCCTGGGCCATCTTGCGTGCATCCTGCGGTAGCTCGAACAGCTGGCGCACGGCTTCGGCCAGTCCTTGGGCATCATCCACCTCTAGCAACGCCCCGGCTTCCCGCATCATCGCGGTGATTTCGAGGAAGTTGAACACGTGCGGCCCCATGATCACGGGTTTGGCCAACGCTGCCGGCTCCAAAGGGTTGTGCCCACCGGTCGCCACCAGGCTGCCGCCAACAAACGCGCTGTCGGCCAACGCATAGAGAAACAGCAGCTCACCCATGGTATCGCCGAGCAACACTGACGTTTGCGCGGTAACCGGTTCGCCGCTGGAACGGCGCACGGTAGCAAAGCCTTGCTGCTCGCACAGTTCAAACATCGGACCGAAGCGTTCCTGATGGCGCGGCACCAAAATCAGCAACGCGTTGGGATAGCTGTCGAGCAGCTGGCGATGGGCAGCCAGCACCACCTCATCTTCACCTTCGTGGGTGCTGGCGGCGATCCACACCGGACGCTCGCTGGCGCCCCATTGTTCGCGCAACGCAGCAGCTCGCACCGGCAACTGGGGGTCGATGGTCAGGTCGAATTTGATCGAGCCGGTGACGTCGACGGTTTCCGGACGAGCCCCCAGGCTAAGGAAACGCTGGGCTTCGGTTTGCGTCTGCACGGCGAACAGGCTCAGCTCAGACAGCATCGGCGCCGTCAGCTTGGCGAAGCGCCCGTAACCCTTGGCCGAACGCGCCGACAATCGCGCGTTCGCCAACGCCACCGGGATCCCGCGCTGGGCGCAAGCGTGGATATGGTTGGGCCACAACTCGGTTTCCATGATCACCGCGAGTTTCGGCTGCACACGATCAAGAAAACGCTTGGCCGCGTACGGCAAGTCATACGGCAAGTAGCAGTGCTGAATGCGCGGCTCGTTGGCAAACAGCGCCTGGAGGCGCTCGGAACCGGTGGGCGTCATGCAGGTGACGGTGATTGGCAGCTCTGGATAACGCGCAAGCAACCCCCGAACCATCGGCGCAGCAGCGATGCTTTCGCCCACCGACACCGCATGCACCCAGATCCCGCCCGGTTGCATCACCGGCAAGCCATAGGAAAAGCGCTCGCCGACGCGTTTGGCATAGGCCGGCGCCTTGCGAGCACGCAACCACAGACGTAAAGCCACCAACGGCAGCGCCAGGTAAAACAGACAGCTGTAGAGAGTTCTATTCATGGCGCCGGAGTTTATCGGCTTTTTCAGTCGATCGCCTGCAAGCACTCAGCAAAACGTTTGGCCAGGAAGCGCGCGGCGGGCCCCAAGTGCTCGTCGCGGCGCCACACCAATTCCACCACCAGGGCCGGCGGCGTCCATTCGCTGTCCAATTCGACCATTTGTTGCTGATAAGTCGGGTACTGCACGATATGCCGGGGCAGCCAAGCCCAGCCCAGGCCACTCATCAGCCATTCGGCCAGCACGTAGAAGCTGTCGGCGCGCCACACCAGCGGGCTGGCGGCTTCACTGCCGGGGTAAACGCTGGTCTGGGTCGACATCAGCAGTTGGCGAAATTGCGCCAGGCGCTGGCAATCCACGTACTTTTCCTTGGCCAGCGGGTGATTGACACCGCATACCGTGACCATCTCCACACTGCCGACTACTCGCCGCTCGAGTGCTTCGGGGATCTGGTCGTGATAGAACAACAGGCCCAGGTCCGCCTTGCGCTCCACCAACTTGCGCGCGACATCACCCTGGGCGGCGCTGGACAGTTGCACTTCCAGCAGCGGGTACTGCCCCGCCAGCGCCTCAAGGCTATCGAGGACCGGCTGGAACAACATGGCTTCATCCTGAGCCAGGCGCAAGCAAGCCTCCTCGCCGCGCGTCAATGACAGCGCCCGGCCATTGAGCCGCTCGCATTGGCGCAGCACTTCGCGTGCTTCTTCCAGCAACACGCTGCCGGCTTCAGTCAGCCGCGGTTGGCGGCCACTGCTGCGCTCGAACAGGCTCACGCCCAGGTCCGCCTCCAGCATGGCAATCGCGTTGCTGACTGCCGATTGGGCCTTGCGCTGCTCACGCGCCACCGCCGAAAACGAACGCTGCTCGGCGACGCTGACAAATAGGCGCATCTGCTCCAGATCCCACTGCACGCTCATGGCTCAACCCATCTCTAATTCGGATAGGTAATGACTTTACCCCATCTGATAAAACTCTAAAATGCCAGCCTTATCTGATTGCTTTACCCCGAGGATTGACCCATGAACGCCGCCTACTATTACTTGGCAATCGCCATTTGCTCGGAAGTGATCGCCACCGTTTCGATGAAGGCCATCAAGGGCTGGAGCACGCCAATTCCCCTGCTGCTGGTGATCGTCGGTTACGGCGTGGCATTCTGGATGCTGACGTTGGTGGTGCGCACGGTACCGGTCGGCGTGGCCTACGCCGTGTGGGCCGGGATGGGCATTGTGATGGTGAGCATCGCGGCGCTGTTTATTTATGGGCAGAAGCTGGATATCCCGGCGGTGCTGGGAATGGGCCTGATTGTGCTTGGGGTTGTGGTGATACAACTCTTTTCGAAAACAGCAGGGCATTGAGGCGATAGCCAGCGGCAAGTTTCAAGCTACAAGCGGCAAGAAAAAGCAACGCGGTTCGCTTCTAACTTGCCGCTTGCAGCTGATAACTACCAGCTGCGCGCTATACTAGCGCTCCTTTTTCTACGCCAGAGGTCCCGCGCGCATGCCTATTTCCACCGACGTTCTGATTGTCGGCGCCGGGGTTGCCGGCCTCTGGCTGAATGCGCGCCTGCGCCGCCAGGGCTTTTCCACGGTGGTCGTGGAAAGCGCCACCCTGGGTGGCGGGCAAAGCGTGAAGTCCCAGGGGATCATTCACGGGGGTGCGAAATACGCCCTGCACGGTGCCCTTACCGGCGCTTCTGAAGCGATTGCCGATATGCCGCGCCGCTGGCGTGAAGCGCTGGCAGGTAAGGGTGAGCTGGATTTGTCCGGCGTACGCTTGCTGTCCGAGGCCCATTACCTCTGGTCCCCCGGCACGCTCGCTGGCAACCTCACCAGTTTCTTCGCCAGCAAGGCCGTGCGCGGCCGTGTCGACCAGGTCAAGGGCGATGACCTGCCACCCGCCCTGCAAGACCGCCGCTTCAAAGGCAAGGTCTATCGCTTGGCCGAACTGGTGGTGGATGTACCGAGCCTGATCGAACGCCTGGCACAACTGGCCGGCGACGGGTTGCTCGCCGGGCAACAGATTGAACCGTTGCTGGAGGGCGACGCGCTGGTGGGTTTGAAGGTCGACGGTCGCGACATTCGCGCCCAACGCATCGTGTTGAGCGCCGGCGCCGGCACGGCAGATGTGCTGACCGCGCTGGGCACCAGCCAGCCCGCCATGCAAAAACGTCCATTGCACATGATCATCGCCAAAGGGCCCGGCCTGAAGCCGTTGTACGCCCACTGCCTCGGCGGCGGCACCAAGCCACGCATCACCGTCACCACTCACCCGGCGGCTGATGGCAATTGGGTGTGGTACATGGGCGGCGACATTGCCGAAGCCGATGGCGTGGCGCGCACCCCACAAGAACAGATCGCCACCGCGCAGAAAGAGCTTGCTCAGCTGTTGCCATGGATCGACATGAGCCAGACCCAGTGGACCACCCTGCGCGTCGACCGTGCCGAACCATTGCAATCAGGCTTATCCCGCCCCGACAACGCCTTCATCGCCGAGCAAGGCCGGCTACTAGTGGGCTGGCCGACCAAGCTGGCGTTGGCGCCTGACTTCGCTGACCGGGTGATCGACAGCCTGGCGCGTGATGGCATCCGCCCAAGCGCCAGCGAGCCACTGCCCGCGCTGCCAAAACCCGCCATCGGCGTACCTGCCTGGGAGCAACTGTTGCCATGAGCCTGCCAACCCTGCACGACCTGCATCGCCCCTTGGGCAGCACCGGCCTGCTGGTCTCGCCGCTGGGCCTGGGCACCGTCAAGCTGGGTCGCGATCAAGGGGTGAAATACCCCAGCGGTTTCCAGATTCCCGGTGACGACGAGGCCCGTATGCTGTTGCGTCAGGCCCGTGAACTGGGCATCAACCTGATCGATACCGCACCGGCTTATGGCATGAGTGAAGAGCGCCTGGGGCCGCTGCTGCGGGATCAGCGCAAGGACTGGGTGATTGTCAGCAAGGTCGGTGAAGAGTTCGAGAATGGCGCGTCCAGCCACGACTTCAGCGCGGTTCATACGCGGATGTCGATTGAACGCAGCCTGAAACGCCTTGAAACTGATTTTATCGACCTTGTGCTGGTGCATTCCGACGGTAATGACCTGCAGATCCTCAACGACTGTGAGGTCTACCAGACCCTGGCCGATCTGAAAAAGGAAGGCAAGATTCGCGGTTTCGGGTTTTCCGGCAAAACCGCCGAAGGCGGTGTGAAGGCTCTGGAACAGGGCGATTGCGCAATGATCACCTACAACTTGAACGAACAGGCCGAGAAAGCCGTCATTGAGTATGCGGCGGCACACGGCAAGGGCATCCTGGTGAAAAAGGCCCTGGCCAGTGGTCACGTATGCCTTGCGCCTGGAGTGGATCCAATTCGCGCCAGTTTCACGTTGTTGTTTGCGCAAACCGGCGTCGCCAGTGCTATTGTCGGGACCATTAATCCGCTGCACCTGGCCCATAACGTGGCGACCGCTGCCCAAGTCATTCGTCAACTCTGATGCCGCCGACGCGGCCGACCCCGTCGCAAGAAGGAGCCGACATGGCGCGTACGCTCATAAGAAAAAACCCCAGCAACTTCAAAACACTGCCGCTGCACGTCGAAGCCACCCCCGAAGGCCTGAGCTACCAGAGCGTCGGCATGCCGCTCAACTTTGCCCAGACCCTGCAGCGGCGCAAGCCGGTGGAGGTGGCAGACCCCGAGCGCTTCGCGCTCGAACTGGCCAACCTGGGGGTTTCGGTACGCCTGACCCTGCATTGGCAGAACCGCGATTACTGGGTGCTGGTACGCCAACGCCGGCAGGACCGTGGCGATGTGGTGCTCAAGCTGATTTCCGGCTACGTGCCAGCCCATGAACTGAACCTGCCGCTGCACACTGCCATCCAGGAAATTGCCGAAGAGTGCCTGCTGGAAACGCCGGAAGGTTGGCTCAGCGGGCGCTTCAATGACACCTGGCTGCCCGCGCCCTACTCGGCCGCGCTGCATTACCGCGAAGCGCTGCCGTTTCGCCTGAGCCCCTTGTCCGGCGCTGCCCGCCCGGTGCGTTGTGCCACAACCCAGTTGATCGAACGCCCGCGTGCCTACGTGCACTTGCCCACCGCATCGCTGCAATTGATTTACGACCTGCGCCTGGAAGTGCCCAAGGAAGCCAAATCCCTGAGCCTGTTCCATGTGGACGAGCGCCTGGAAGGTGATCAACTGGTCGCGCGCCTGGACCGCAAGCGGCCGGACCTGTACCTGATGCCACTCAAAGACGGCCAACCCTTGGCCGAGCTGTACACCGTCAAGAAGGACCAGCTGTATCCAGCGAGCACCCGGGGTTTGTACCTCGCAGAAAGCTTCGCCCAACAGGAAGGCTGGGTGGTGCGTGAGGAGCGGATTCGCTGGAAGGATTGGCTGCGCCAGCAAGGGCTCGCGGTGCCGGAGAAAGAATCGAAATTGAAGCGCTTGGCAAAGCGGGTGCTGCGCAAAATCGTGCCGAAGAAAAAAGCCAAGGCTTAACACGAAACAAATGTGGAAGCGGGCTTGCCTGCGATACACACACCTCGGTGCATCAGGTAGACCGAGCTGATGCCATCGCAGGCAAGCCAGCTCCCACAATTGATTGCGTTCAGCCTTTGAGCAAGCGCTCCAGGCCGACCTTCAACGGGGTAGGCTCCGGCAGTGTGAAGCTCGCCAACAACCGCTGATTGTTCGCCCGCGAATGCCGGATATCCCCGGAACGCGCCGGCCCGTAAGTCACCGCCGGCAACTTGCCGACTATTTCTTCCAGGGCTTGCAGCACTTGGCTGAGGGTGGTGGTGCGGTTCCAGCCCACGTTGATTGCGCCCAAAGGTGCGGCGGGCGCTTCTACGGCCTGGACCAATACGTCCACCAGGTCTTCCACGTACATGAAGTCACGGGTTTGCTCGCCATCGCCAAACACGGCAATCGGCACGCCTTGCTGTACGCGCTCGCTGAAGATACTGATCACGCCCGAATACGGCGATGACGGATCCTGGCGCGGCCCGAAGATATTAAAGAAGCGCAAGACCACCGGCTCCAGGCCATGCTGGCGGCGGTAGAAGTCGAGGTAATACTCACCGGCCAATTTGTCGGACGCATAAGGCGTCAACGGCGCCTTGGTGGTTTCTTCGTCAATCGACGCGCCCTCGCCATTGTTGCCGTAGACGGCAGCGCTGGAGGCATACACCACACGCTTGACGCCAGCCTTGCGCATGGCTTCGCAGACATTCAAGGTGCCGACGAAGTTGCTCTGGTGCGTGCTGACCGGATCATCCACCGATGCCTGCACCGAGGCCACCGCCGCCAGGTGCACCACCGCTGCCGCGCCGACAGCGGCACGCGCCACCAGCTCGGCATCGGCCACATTACCTTCAAGCAGTTCGACGCGCGGATCGTCCAACGGCAGGTTGCTGCGCTTGCCGGTGGAGAGGTTATCCAGCACCCGCACGCTGTAGCCTTTAGCGAGCAGCCCATCGACAAGGTGCGAGCCGATAAAGCCTGCACCACCGGTGATCAGTACCCGCTTACTCATTGTTGCGTATCTTCTCGACGATAGCCGTAGTCGAGCTGTTCTCAACCAGGCCCAGCACTTTGACCGTGCCGCCGTAGGCGCTGACAATATCCGCCCCCACGACCTGGTCGACGGAGTAGTCGCCCCCCTTGACCAACACGTCCGGCTTGACCTGGGACAGCAGGTTTTCAGGGGTCGCTTCAGGGAAGCTGATCACCCAGTCCACCGCGCCCAAGCCTGCCAGCACCGCCATGCGACGGTCGACACTGTTGATCGGGCGGCCAGGGCCTTTGAGGCGGCTGACCGACGCGTCGTCGTTGACCGCGACGATCAGGCGATCGCCTTGGGCGCTCGCCTGCTCAAGGTACGTCACATGACCAGCGTGCAGGATGTCGAAGCAGCCGTTGGTGAACACAATGCTTTCGCCGTGGGCACGGGCATCGTCGATCGCCAGCAGCAATTGCTCAATCGTCAGCACACCGCGTTCCGAGCCTTCGGAGCGCTGGATCGCGCGACGCAATTCCGGTGCACTGATGGCTGCCGTACCCAACTTGCCGACCACGATGCCCGCTGCCAGGTTGGCCAGGGCCACCGCATGGGGCAGCTCTTCACCGGCCGCAATCGAGGCGGCCAGGGTGGAAATCACTGTATCGCCGGCGCCGGTGACGTCGAACACTTCACGCGCTCGCGCCGGAAGGTGCATCGCCGGGTGGCCCGGACGCAGCAAGGTCATGCCGTGCTCGCCACGGGTGACCAGCAAGGCGCCCAGGTCGAGGTCGGCCATCAGCGCTGCGCCCTTGGTCACTAGGTCGTGCTCGTCGGCGCAACCACCGACGATGGCTTCGAACTCGCTGAGATTCGGCGTGATCAGGCTGGCTCCACGATAAATCGAAAAGTCCTTGCCCTTCGGATCGGCCAGCACCGGGATGCCTTTGGCCTTGGCGGCCTGGATCAATACCTGGTGATTCTTCAAGGCGCCTTTGCCGTAGTCCGACAACACCAGCACCTTGATGCCTTCGAGCAGCTCGTCAACCTGGCCACTGAGGGCCAGGGCGTCGGTGGTGAAGGGTTCTTCGAAATCAATACGCAGCAATTGCTGGTGACGGCTCATGACCCGCAGCTTGACGATGGTCGGCTGATGGGCAATGCGCTGGAACAGCGCGCGCACGCCAGCACCGCGCAGGCTGTTGGCCAGGCTGTCGGCGGCTTCATCGTCACCGGTCACACCCACCAGGGAGGCCGGGGCGCCGAGGGCGGCAATATTGAGGGCAACGTTGGCAGCGCCGCCTGGGCGGTCTTCGATTTGCTCGACCTTGACTACCGGTACCGGCGCCTCAGGGGAAATCCGTGAGGTACCGCCATGCCAGTAACGGTCGAGCATGACATCGCCGACCACCAAGACAGGGGCTTGATCGAATCGCGGCATGGACAACTTCATGGAGCAACCCACATACAAAATGAACAGGGGCGCGATATTAGCACAGGGTGAGCGCCGCCTAGTTCGAGAGCTTTATCCGGGAGGCATCACAGGCTACATCTGCTCATTTTTTAAACAAAGCAGCCAGGATGTGGTCCACCGCGTCGGCCAGTTCGACCTCATCGGTGTTGACTTCGCAGTCAGCTGCAAGCGGCGCTTCGTAAGGGCTGTCCAGCCCAGTGAAGGCCTTGATGCGCCCGTCCAGCGCCGCACGGTACAACCCCTTGGGATCGCGCCGCGCGCGCACGTCAAACGGCGTGCTGATGTAGACCTCGAAAAACTGCCCCGGCCCGAACAGTGCCTTGGCAGTCGCGCGATCGGCGCTGAACGTAGAAATCGCCGAGACGATCACGATCAATCCCGCGTCAACCATCAGTCGCGCCACCTCGCCAATGCGCCGGATGTTTTCCTTGCGCGCCGCATCACTCATGCCCAAGTCATTGCACAACCCCGTGCGCAAGTTGTCGCCATCGAGCACAAAGGTATGCCGCCCTTGCTCATTGAGCTGCACTTCCAGGGCGTTGGCCAAGGTCGACTTGCCGGACCCGGACAACCCCGTCAGCCACAGGCAGCAAGGCTGCTGGTGCTTGAGCGCGGTGCGCGCGGCGACCGACAACGACAAGGCAAAGGGGCGAATGGAGGCAGAACCACGGGAGAGCGACGGACTATTCATAACCCAGGACCTCGTAGTCACGTTGATAAGCACGCCGGACCAAGCGGCGCGTACGCAGGGTGCAGAAGTCCCTGACCGGCTCGCTGCGCCGCCCGAGTGAAACATTGAGATGGGGCAGCGAAGACGTTACGCCGAGGCGGTCGCACAGCTGCTGGAAGTCTTGCTCCAGGGACTCTTGGCGACCCATGAAATCCATGGCCATTTGCCCCAGGTGATCGACCAGGAAGTCGGTCTGGGGAGCAAAGTGCAGCTGGCGGCGCAGGTTTTCCGGGCACAGCCAGTGGGCAACGAAATGGTCAAAGTCGCGGTAGCTGCATACCAGTGCCTGTGCCTGCAGGTCGCGGCGGCCCAAGTGGTTGCTGCGCAAGTAGGTGTAGGCCGAGTAGGCGCGCTCCAGCGGGTCACGCACAAAGGCAAATTTGAAACTGCGTTGGCAATGTTCGGGGAATTGTTGCTGATACCAGTAATACGGCAAATGCCCTGGCCAGCGCCCATCGAGCAACGCCGAACAGACGCTGCTGCCGGCGCATTTGGGTACATGGATAAACACGCAGTTGTGTCGTTCGAAAGCAGGCGGAAGTGCCGTCACCCCAGACAACGATTTGTTCACCGCCTGGCGATCCACCACTGACAAACGTCCCAGCAAAAACACCCTTTGGGTTTTGGGAAGCAGTTTCCAGAACAGACGTTGCAACATTCCATTACCCACGCAAGAAGGTTAGCCCTCTCGTTCGTCATTCGAATCGAGAAGGCCAACATAACAAACGATAGGCTGCGAATTATTTGGCTTTGGTCAAGCCGAGTAAGGGGCTTGATACAAACGCCGGGACGCATTGCGCGCCCCGGCACATCAGGTGATGTTAGCCGTGACGGGCTCATCCAGGCCCATGGCGTGCAGGCGCGAGTAATAGCCGCCCAGAGCCAGCAGTTCCACATGTGTACCACGCTCGACAATTTCACCGTGGTCCATCACCAGAATCATGTCGGCTTTCTCGATGGTGGACAGCCGATGCGCGATAACCAGGGTGGTACGGCCCTTCATTACTTTGTCCAGCGCAGCCTGAATGTGGCGTTCGGACTCGGTGTCGAGCGCCGAAGTCGCTTCGTCCAGGATCAGCAACGGGGCATTTTTCAGCAGGGCGCGGGCGATGGCCAAGCGCTGACGCTGGCCGCCGGAGAGCAGCACGCCGTTTTCACCGACTTCGGTGTCCAGGCCTTTGGGCAGCTCGGCGATGAAGTCCATGGCATAGGCATCGGCGGCAGCTTTTTCGATGTCGGCACGCGGTGCATCCGCCAGGTCGCCGTAGGCGATGTTATTGGCCACGGTATCGTTGAACAGGGTCACGTGCTGGGTCACTTGAGCCACATGCCGGCGCAGGTTGCGCAGGCGGTAGTCTTCGATCTCCACCTCATCCAGCAGGATTTCGCCGGTTTCGTGGTGGTAGAACCGCGGAATCAGGCTGGCCAGCGTGGACTTGCCACTGCCTGAGCGCCCTACCAGCGCGATCATCTGCCCAGGTTCCGCCGTGAAGCTGATGTTCTTCAGCACTTCGCGCTCAGCACCCGGATAGGTGAAGCTCAGGTTGCGCACGTCCAGGCGACCGCTGACGCGATCACGCTCCACGGTACCGCTGTCGACTTCCGGCTCTTCATCCAGCTGTTCGAAGATGCTTTCGGCACCGGCGACGCCTTTCTGGATCGTCGAGCTGACTTCCGACAACTGACGGATCGGCTTGGGCAGCAGGCCCGCAGCGGTGATGTAGGCCACCAGGTCACCCGCCGTGGCGTCGCCGCGCAGCAACAGCACCAGGAACATTAAGGTGGCCATGGCCGTGTAGATCACCAGTTGCAGCATGGGCGTGTAGACCGCACCGGTCTTGTTCATGCGCAGCTGTTTGTCGGTGTTGCTTTGGCTGGCGGCGGCAAAACGGCGCTCCTCGTAGCTTTCGCCACCGAAGCTGCGCACCACGCGGTAACCCTGGATGGTCTCCGAGGCCACGTGGGTGACATCGCCCATTGCCACTTGGATCTTCTTGCTCTGCTTGCGAAATTTCTTGCTGGTGCTGCCGACCATGATGGCGATCAGCGGCAGGATCGCCAGCATCACCAGGGTCAGTTTCCAGTTCATCCACAGCAGGTAACCGAACAGGAACACCACCGTCAGACCTTCGCGGATCACGACCTTGATCGCATCCGTGGCGGCGCCGGTGACCATGGTCACGTTAAAGGTGATGCGGGAAATCAGGTGCCCGGAGTTATGCGTATCAAAATAGCGATTCGGCAGTACCAGCAGTTTGTTGAACAGCTGGACGCGCAGGTCATGCACCAGGCCAAGGGAGACCTTGGCCAAGTAGTAGTTGCCGAGGAAAGAGCCGAGGCCTTGCCACGCGGCGATCAGGATGATCAGCAGCGGCACGGCCATCAGCAGCTTGAGGTCCTTGAACAGCGGGATCTTGGGCAGGAACACCACGTCGGGATTGCTCAAGCCATCCACAAAGTACTTGAGGATCCCGGCGAGCATCGGCTGGGTGGAAGCAAAGATCACGAAGCCCAAGATACTCAGCATGAACATGCCGATGTACGGTTTCACATAGCCCAGCAGCCTGAGATAAATTTTCAGGCTGGATTCCTGGTCCGCTTTGGGCGGTGCGTCACTCATGTGTCGAGCTCACTGATTGGGTAGGACGCGAACTTTATCACATGCATCGGGGTTGGCCCGAGCCCAGACCAAGACACTGGCCAGCGCAATCGGCAGCCACGAGATAAACCACTCGGCGCGCGGGGTGCCCGTTAGGCTGGCCGCATCGAACTGCATGGCCAGGAACGAAAACATCCACATACCGATGATGCCTTTGCCATAGAGCGTGTCGCGGGCCTTCCAGGCTTGCCACAACACGCCAAACCACAGCCCGCACCACAACAGCAGGCCGGGCAGGCCCAGTTCGATCGCGACGTGGGAGAACAGGTTGTGGGCGTGATCGAAATAAAGACCGTCGGCAAATACCTTGTAGTCGCCACCCAGGCCCAAACCGGTCCACGGGCGCTCGGAAATCATCTGGACGGCCGCCATGAAGATCTGCGGCCGGTAGGAAACACCACGGGCCAACATCAGCGATTGCATGGCGAAGAACACCGCCAGCGCCGCCACGACTGCCGCGATAGCGATCACGGTGGTGCGTCGGTCGCGGCACCAGGCCGGCATCGCCACGACGGTCAGCAGCAAGGCCAGTGCGGCACCGCGGCTTTGGCTGAGCACCACAAATAGCCCGAGCAGCGCAATGGACACCGCCCACGCCACCTGCATCCAGCGCCCCCGCGGCAGCCAGTGCAGCAACCAGACGGCGGCCAGGCCAATCACATAGGCGCCCAGGATCGGATGGGACAACTGCCCCAAGCCCTCGATGCGCGCATTCCAGGCGTTATGCTCAAGGCCATAGAACTTGATGATCGTCACCAGCGAAGACAGGGCCAGGCCGAAACCACCCCACTGCATCACGCGAATGACTCGCTCGGTCTGCCCGCAGGCAAACACCGGAAAAAACAGCAGGAACACACCGATGTACAGCAAGCGTTTGGCCTCGCGCGAAGGGTCTTCGGCATTGGTCCACGACAAACTGACTGCACCCCAGACGGCAAGCGCCGCAATCATCAGGCACATCCAGCGCTGTTCACGCCAGACTTCCTTGAGGCGCTCACGCGCCGACCAGGCAAACACCATGGCCGGCAACCAGAGAAACAACGTCAAACCTTGTTGATAAATCTTGTTGGTCGGCGCGAAAGCAATCGCCAGCAAAAACCACAGTAACCCGAAAATCATCCATACCTGCGCCCAACGACTTACTTGCATCACCCGCTCCTGAATACTTACAACCCGCCAACCCGGCATGGTTAAAACCCAAAACTTTCGGCATTATTACCGATCACTGTGCCCGCGACTCCCACAAGGCTTTCCGACGATGCAATGTTCAAGGCTTCCCCAAGCCGATTTAAACGCGATGATTGAAGGTGCCCGAATCCTCGAACAGGACAGCTACGGCCCCAAAGTCTACCTGTTGGCCGACGGGAATATCCTAAAACTGTTTCGCCGCAAGCGTCTGTTTTCGTCAGCGCTGTTGCGCCCCTACTCCAAGCGATTCATCGACAATGTGGCGCAATTGCAACAGCGTGGCATCCCCACCTTGACCGTACTCGCGTTCTTTCAACTGGCCGCGCCCGGCATGACCGCCGTGCTGTATCGCCCGCTGCCGGGTGAAACGCTGCGTCAGATTTCCAACAAGGAAGGCTATGACTGGCAATCGAACCTCGATCCGCTGGTGGCGCTGATCCGCCGCTTGCACGGTGCGGGGATTTACTTCCGCTCCCTGCACCTGGGCAATATTGTTGTCACACCGGATAACGAAATGGGGCTGATCGATGTGGCGGATATGCGCTTTTTGCGCGCGCCGCTGAGCCCGGAACTCGCACGGCGCAACTTGCAGCACTTTTCACGTTATATTGCACGCGAAAAGCTGAACGAACGCTTTCCAATGCAGGCACTGGAGCAGGCGTTGCTAGCGGCATGAAAACAGGCGCTGGGAGGTTTCACTGAAATCTTTCCAGGCTTGGTCCGGGGCCAGCGCTTGCGCCTGAGCCTCCAGCACTTCCTGGATCGATGTGGCGAACGCACGCTCCATCAGACTGCCCCAGGCCTGCACATCGTCTGACGGCGCGTACCAGCCCGCATTCGCCAGTTGCTCGCGAAACACGGCCAATTCGCTGGTCAGAACGGGCACACCCGCCATCACCGACTCTTGCAGGATCAACCCCAAGCCTTCTTGCGTCGACGGAATGGCGACCCAGTCGAAGGCCCGGTAAAGCGTCGCGGCGTCCGGCAGGTGGCCCGGCAACGAAACCTTGCCCTGCAAGCCGAGCTGTTCGACACGCGCTTCCAGGGTCTGCCTAGCAGCACCCTCGCCGATAATCACCAGCCGCGCATCCGGCTGCTGGGCCGACACGCCGGCAAACGCGTCCAGCAAACAGCCAAAACCCTTGCCGTCTACCAGCCGGCCTACCGCCCCCAACACGGGCGAGGCGTCCAAAGACAGGCCCAGGCGAGACCGCGCCTGCGCTCGAGAAAGCGCAGCCGCACGGAAAGCCACCGGATCGAAAGCGCTGCGCAGCACTGTCACGGGCCGCTGCAGGTAACGCTCAAGCGAGTGAGCCAGGGTTTGCGAAACAGCCGCCAGGGTCAGTTGCGTAGCCGGAAACTGTTCGAAGAGCTTCTGATCCGCCCGGCGCATGCGCGTGACGCCATGGAACACGACGACGGCGCGCACATGTGGCAAGTGCTTGAGCACCGGCAACATCACCCGAGCCACACCAACCCCGTCCAGCAGCACAACTTGCAGATCGTCAGGCAGCGCCTTCTGAAAACGCGCGCGCATCCAGGGTGCCAGCAACTTCCACAGGTGCCGCCCCTTGAGCTGGGCGGAGGAGAAGTTCCATTCCAATGCCGGCGCGCTCTCGTCCGAACCGCCTTGAAGCAACCAGGTAGCGATCGGTGCCCGGCAAATAGCGTGGGAAAGTATCTGTTGGTGAACCTTCTGCACCGAAGCGAATGCAGAACCACCGGCCCACATGATGTTGAGGATACTCATCTGAAAAATGACCTTTTGCGGCGTTGTGGTGGCTTGCTGCATGTACTTAATGGATCAACCAGCCGATACCGACACCCAGTACCAACATGACTGCCAGCTTGATCCGCTCTCGCCGCTTGCGCCGCGCCTTGGTCAAGCGCTCTTCTGACGTCGCCACATGCAAACCGAAACCCGTGTGCAAAACCGCATCGCCTTCCAGTGTCACGGCCGCCAGGTTCAGCTGCGCGTAACGCTTGGATAGCCCCTTCTCACCCTCGAATCCGGCGTAGGGCGCGCACAAGCGATATTCCTTGATACGCCGCAACCCGGGATTCAGCGAAAAACCCTGCCACTCAGGCTTGTCGGACAGCAGGGGATAACACGGCACCCCGCCAATCACCTCACGTGGCCCCAGATGGATATAAGGGCTGTGCACCTGCAAGTCATAAACGTAGTTACGCAACCACACCTGCAAAATATCGGGTCGCTGCTCCAGTACCGCCTTGGAGTCTTCGACAAAGCCTGGTCGATAAAACGCCCAATCATCCTCGCAATGGAATATGTAGGGGGTCTTGACCGACGCGTAGGCCAAGTCGACGGATGCCAACTGCCCAAGCTTCGGGCGGTTGATCAGGAAACGGCAATGGCTGTGCCAGTGCGGCGGCACTGCAAGGCGCACGGCTTCATCGCCAGAGTCTTCGGTAATGAAAACTTCGCGGATATCCGCCGTATTGAACAGATCGAAGCTCTCGAGCGTCCGCTTCAATAAATCGAAGCGACCACAACTGGTCACCACGAGCGTTATGTCGCTTTGATCGGAGAACTGCATTCAAGCCTCGATAATATCATATAGCCACTATTTGCGGCCGTATCTGACCGATATTAAACGCCCACTTTCAGACGCAACCTTTCCAGCACATTCAATGGCGCACGAGGCCGCAAGGGCGGCTCGAGGACTTCGACAATACGCTGGCCGATACGGGCGAAACCGAACTGGCCGACGGCCAAGTCCTGCCCACTGCGCGCGATGTCTGCCGCCAACTGCGGGTTGGACCGCAGCACGGCCAGTTTTTCCTGCAACTGCGGGATGTCCTTGTAGAACACCACATTGACCATGTCTTCGAACCCGAGGGCCGCGTTTTCCTCGACTCCCTGATCGAAGGCCAGCAACACGCAACCACAGGCCATGGCTTCGAAGTTCTTGATCATGTACTCGCCCATGCCCACATCGGCACTGACGAAAAAACGAATCCGGTTGAGGGTCGCGCAGTATTCCTCACCCGATTTGGTGCGCGTCACTACCAAAGGTTCAACCCGCGCCAGCTCATCGAGCAGAGCCTTGCGACCACTATAGGCCACGCTGTTGGTACTACCGACAAACGCCAGTTCGATATCTCGTTCACGATCCTGGGGCTGTAGCAGTGCCTGGTCATAGCCCTTGGGCACGAACACCGCATCGAAACCTTCGGCGCGCAGGCGCTCGGTCACCATGTAGCCTGAACTGATCACGCGAACCCACGGCAAGCGACGGTAGTGGGCGCTGAATTTGCCGGTGTACTTGCAGGGAATGTAGTTCTGGTAAGCGTCGTGCTCGAGGATCACCAGGTTTGGGATCGTACGGATAAACCCGGCCTGGCGGATTTCCTGCTTGAAGCGCAGGAAGAACACAATACGGTCGTAACGGGTCACGTCGACTTCGCGCCGAAAGTAACCGCGCAGGGTGCGCTGCTCATCGCTGCTCAACCAGCGGATATCACATTCGCAGTGCTGGGCCACACCTTCGTACAAGCGGTCGAGGATGGCGCGCTGCTCTTTCTGCACCAGAAACAAGACTTTCATTACTTATCCTTTCCCAAACGCCAGAACAACTCATGCCGTCGTACGGCCTTACGGAAAAATTCGTTCTCACCGTAGGGCGATTTCGCGCGACCTGCCAACACCCGCTGCAACCAGCGTCGCACACGGCGCTTGAACGGCGGTGCCGGCTGCAAGTCATGCATCATGCCCAGCGCCATGGCCTTATCACGCTGCTGAGCCAACGTCAGCGGCAGGTTGCACGGCAGCAACTCCACGGTCGCGTCGAACAACGGTGGCAACGCAATACCGGCTCCGGAGGCGCCCATTGGCCAACGATCATTGTCATGCAAGTGGTTGGCATAGCCCAGCACAGTGGTCGGCTGCCACTCCAGCCCTTCCAGCGCCTCCATCACGGCTTGCTGCGCACAGACATGATCTGGATGCGGGTCCAATACCGGATGCGGCAACACGATCACTTCCGGGCGCGCCATTAACAGTACTTGGCGCAGGTCGGCCAAGAGGTTGTTCCAGGTGGGCAGGCCGTCGCTGTCCGCCGGTAATGGAAAGGGGTTGAACTGACGGAATGGCCGCACGTCCGTCAGCTCTGCCTCGCGGGAAGCGAACGGCAGGTCCGGCGCGGCCTGCATCGCCTGCAACTGCAGGCAGAAATAGCCCAGCTGCACGCAGTGGGCCTGGGGCACACCCGCCCAGAGCGGCACGGCGATGCTGTCCCAGGCACGCAGGCGGCCTTTGATGCGCGAGGCTTCGACCGCGTCCAGGCCCATCTGCTCATAATGCTCGGCTTCGATTTCACCTGCCGTCAGGGTGACGATCCAGGGATTTTCAGCCTGGCTGTACAGGCCGAAGGCCGCCAATTCAGCATCGTCGGCGTGGGGCGCGATCACCATCACGCGCTGTGCGCGGTAGTCCGGATGGGTCCAGGCCCACAGACGGGGCGTGCCGAGCAATCGGCAATGGCGACCGCGCAACGTTAAGTCGCTCAGCGCCAAACCGCTGAGGTTCAGGTAACGCACGCCGTTGACGCCACGCTCAAAGGTTTGCCGATCGTCCACCAGCTCGACGCTCGGGTCAAAAAAACGCCCCAGCCAAGTGCTCTTGACCTTGATCGCCAGCACCACCGTCGCGTCCGCGTCCACCGCCTGATCCAGCAGCAAGCGCCCATTTTCCAAGCGCACGCCCGCCAGCTCGGCATCCGCCGCGAAACGGTACTGGTAATCTTCGTTGGGCGCGTAGAACAGGTGGTCGGCAAACCACGCTTCATGGGCCACCCAGGCCAGCAGCGCCAACAGCAACGGTAACCACCAGACCACCAGGATGCCGACCAGCAACAGCAGCAACACACCAATGATCAGCGCCGTACGCTTGTTGCGCCGGTGACGTTTGAGCAATTGCTGCTTGCGGGTCATACGCTGAATACCTGCACAGGGTTGCACCAACGGTCCTTGTATTCGCGGTCGGCGCGGCCAAAGGAAAAGCGCAGTGGCTTGCCGACTTCGCGTGCCTGCTCCCAGGCGCTCTGGGTATTGAGAAAGCTCAGCACGCTGCCGGGGCTAAAGGCGCGAGTTTCAGGATCGACCCCACCGTTGACGTACTCCACACTGATCCATTGCGGCGACTCGACCCGATACACCAACTGGATTGCGATGGGTGCGTCATTCAGAAAAATCACCGAGCCGATCAACCACTCGCGCATCAGCTCGATGACCTCGGCCATGCGCTCGGCGCCTGTGGCGGTGAAGCCCCAGCGGCGCAGGAACAGGTCACAGTAGATGGACGCCAGCTCCGCACTGGAAAACTCACTGACCGACCGCACCACGCCGCCCGCCTCTTCCAGCAAACGCAGTTCGCGGCGCTGGTTGTAGCGAAACTTCTTCGACAGTTCTTCGGGCGTTCGCGCCATGGCCAACTGCTCGGCCTGAAGCTTGAGGCCGCTGAAACGCCCTTCGTTCAGCGCAGACAGGTAGCGCGCACGCTGCCTCAGCGGTGCCTGCGCGTCGGCGGCGGCCGGCAGGATCAGCTCGGCATTGCCCAGATCGAACAGGCCTTTCTTGCCACTGCGCTTAAGTACATCCTTGGACAGCGCCAGGTCGCGCCCCCAGGTGGCAATGCACGCTTTGAGCTCACCCGCCTGCTCCCAGGCCAAGTAACGCACCGGAATCTGCGCCAACCCGGCCAGGCGTTCGATCACTTGCGGATGCGTCGCGACGCTGCCGCCAAAACGCTGCCAGGCCTCGCTGTATGCAGGCGCATCGACGACGGACCAGCCGCGCTCGCGCCAGCCTTGAAATCGATTGAGCATCAAGCCCTCGCGGTCAGTTCAATGACATGCGGCAGTTGCCAGAAAGTAGCGCGCACCGCCTGATCCGAGAATCGTGCGTGCAGGCGCTCCAGCATCAAATCAGCGCACTGGCGTTGCTGGTGCTGATCCATCGCAGCCAAGTGCCCCAGCCCTTGGGCCAGGTGCTCGCCGTCGCCGAAGGGAAACAGGATACCAACGCCCTCAACCACTTCCCGCGCGCCGCCACAGGCGGTGGCGAGCAAGGGGACGCCGGCCGCCATGGCTTCCAGCAACACCATACCAAAGGGTTCGTGGTCGGAGCTCAACGCAAACACGTCAAACGCACGGAAATAGCGACGCGCCTCCGGCACCTGGCCGAGAAACACAACCTTGTCGGCAATCCCCAGCTCGCGCGCCTGCTCTTTCAGGTCCTGCTCCAGGCGTCCGGTGCCGAGGATCGCCAGACGACTTTCAGCCGGTAACGTTGGCAATGCCAGGGCAAAACCTTTGAGCAGCGTGGCCTGATCCTTGTCCGGGTGCAGGCGGCCGACATTGCCGACCACCCACTCATCCGGCGACAAGCCAAGGGCGTCGCGCGCCTCATCCTTCGAAACCTGCTGGGCCTGCAGGTTTTCGACATCAATGCGGTTGTACAAGGTCTGGATACGCGCCGCCGGCCATTTCGGCAGGCAGCGACGGATGTCATCGCGCACGGCATCGGAGACGCCCAACAAGCTCAGGCGCTGGCGAAAAATCGTTGCAAACAGCCGACGCCCCCGGCGCTGGTAGTCGCCAAAAGCGTGATGCACGCCAATCACCTGCAAGCGCGTGGCGAGCAGCGCGATGTAGATCGGCTTGGCGCGGTGCGCGATGCAGAAACTGAAGTTGCGCGACGCGGCAATCTTGCGCAGCTCGGCGATGGCGCCCAGCTTGAGGCCACGGATGGCCTTCGAGCTGAACTCCATGAACAACACTTCATCACTGGCGCAACCGGCCGCCACCTCAGGGTCGGCGACCCCGGTGAGAAACACCGTGGTCACCTTGTAGCCTGACCCTGCGAACAAACTGGCGTACTGCCGCGCACAATCGAGGAATGGCCCGTCATAGCCGTGGCAGAACTGCAGGACGTGGCGGTCAGCCGAGCGCGTCATAAGGGTCCACGCCATCCTTGACGACCAGGATGTCTTCCATGATCAGGTACTGCAGGTCAGAGCCGAAGAACATGTTCAGCGCGTCGGTCGGCGAGCAGATCATCGCTTCGCCACGACGGTTGAGCGAGGTGTTCAGGGACACGCCGTTGCCGGTGAGCACTTCCAGCTCTTTCATCATGTCGTAGTAGCGCGGGTTGTATTCGCGCTTGAGCACCTGGGCGCGGGAGGTACCATCTTCATGGACCACTTCCGGCACGCGGGTCTTCCACTCTTCGGACACTTCAAAGGTGAAGGTCATGAACGGCGCCGGGTGATCGACCTTGATCATCTGCGGGGCCACGGTGTCGAGCATCGACGGGCAGAAAGGCCTCCAGCGCTCGCGGAACTTGATCTGGTGGTTGATGCGATCCGCCACACCGGTGGCGCTCGGGCAACCGATGATCGAACGACCGCCCAGGGCGCGCGGACCAAACTCCATGCGGCCCTGGAACCAGGCCACCGGGTTGCCGTCGACCATGATCTTGGCGATGCGCTGTGGCATGTTCTCGATCTTGCGCCAGTTCGGCTTGCTCTCGTGCTTGGCGCACGCGGCAATCACGTCTTCGTTGCTGTAGGACGGGCCGAGGTAGACGTGTTCCATCTTCTCGACCGGCACACCACGGGCGTGGGACACATACGCCGCCGCACCGACCGCAGTGCCGGCATCGCCCGACGCCGGCTGTACGAACAGCTCTTTGACGTCGCCACGGGCGATGATCTTCTGGTTCAGCTTGACGTTCAGCGCGCAACCGCCGGCGAAGGCCAGTTTGCCGGTGTCCTTGAGGATGTCGCCCAGGTAGTGGTCGATCATCTGCAAGGCCAGTTTCTCGAACAGCGCTTGCATGCTGGCGGCGTAGTGGATGTACGGCTCGTCGGCGATATCGCCTTCGCGCTTTGGACCCAGCCACTCGATCAGTTTTGGCGAGAAGTAGAAGCCCTTGCCCTTCTCTTTGTAGCGGCGCAGGCCGATGACGTTAGCGTAGTCGGTGTTGATCACCAACTCGCCGTTCTCAAAGGAGGCCAGGCGCGAGAAATCGTATTTGCTGGCATCGCCGTACGGCGCCATGCCCATGACCTTGAACTCACCGTCGAGCATCTCGAAACCGAGGAACTCGGTGATCGCGCCATACAGGCCACCGAGGGAGTCTGGATCGTAGAATTCCTTGATCTTGTGGATCTTGCCGTTTTCGCCGTAGCCGAAGAACGTGGTGGCGTACTCACCTTTACCGTCGATCCCGAGGATCGCGGTTTTCTCCTGGAAACCAGAGCAATGGTAGGCGCTGGAGGCGTGGGCCAGGTGGTGTTCAACCGGTTCGATCTTGATTTTCTTAGGATCGAAGCCCAGTTGCTCCAGGCACCAGACGATCTTGTTGCGGTAGCGCTTGTAGCGACGGTTGCCCATCAGGATCGCGTCGAGGGCGCGGTCGGGGGCGTACCAGTAACGCTTGGCGTAGTGCCAGCGCGCCTCGCCGAACAGGCTGATCGGGGCGAACGGGATCGCGACCACGTCAACGTCGGAAGGCTTGATACCGGCCTGTTCCAGGCAGAAATTCGCCGATTCGTAGGGCATGCGGTTCTTTGCATGTTTGTCGCGTACGAAGCGCTCTTCTTCGGCGGCCGCGATCAGCTTGCCGTCGATATACAAGGCTGCGGAAGGATCATGGCTAAGGGCGCCGGACAGGCCAAGAATCGTCAATGCCACAGGGGTCTAGCCTCTTTTAGTCTGCATGCAGGCGGGTTACGCCTGAAAAAAGTGTGCCCCCTGCCTGGGCAGGAAACAGCTAAAGGGCGGGATTATAGCTTAAAAGCAGTGGGGAGCTGTTAGCGACAAGCGTCAAGAGGGATCAGCGGAAGATCTGGATGCTGCCGTCCCTATTCTGGCGGTAAATGGTGTAGGGCAGCACCAGGGTGTCCAGCACGCCGGAGGCGACGAACTCCACGGCGAGGATAGGCAACACGCTGCCCCCATGGTCTATCAGGCTCTTGTCCTTAAGGCTCCTGCCAGGCGCTGGCTCGCCATTGAGCGTGCAAAAGCCGTAGATCACCCCGCTGTAGATGCGCGGCACGTTTTCGCAATGGCTGCGTGAGTCCTTGAGGTTCTGGCTGGTCACGGCGTCGGGTCGGAAGGCGGTATTGATGGTGCCGCAACCGGCCAGCGAAAAAGACACCGCAACCCACAAGACTTTCGACGTAATCCTCATGACCCCACCCTTTTGACCCTTCAGCCATTGTTACTGCCAAGGCTGGCCACGCTAACATCACAACGGATGGCGACCCAGGGCGGGAACACCGATTCGCTGCGTAAGACGACTCCTAAATGATAAAACTCGCCTGATTCACTAAACTCGCGCCCCTTTGCGCGTTTACCTCCTATGCGCGCCACGGATTCCGGCTGACTGATGAACACCCTCGCCCGCTTCACCCTGTTGCTGCAAGGCCTGCTCACACTGAGCAATACGGCACTGGCCGATGACACGCCTTTGGTCCTCGACCCGAGCGTGGTCAGCGGCTCACGCAGCGCCAGCCCGACCTTCGACCTGCCCTACTCGGTGGACGGCATCAACCGTGAACAGATCAGCGACGGTCAACTCGGCATCAATGCCTCCGAAGCCCTCTCCCGCGTGCCCGGCCTGGTGGTGCAGAACCGCCAGAACTATGCCCAGGACTTGCAGATTTCCTCCCGAGGCTTTGGTGCCCGCTCGGCATTCGGCGTGCGCGGCATCAAGCTGATCGCCGACGGCATTCCGGCCAGCACGCCGGACGGCCAGGGCCAGGCTGCCACCTTCAACCTCGACACCGCCGAGCGCATCGAAGTACTGCGTGGGCCGGCAGCCACCCTGTATGGCAGCAATGCCGGCGGGGTGATCCAGATGTTCTCCCGCGACGGCGAAGGCCCGCCGCGCATCGGCGCCGAAACCCTGGTGGGCAGCAACGGCCTGAACAAAAACCACCTGACCGCCGAGGGCGCCACCCACGGCGCAGGCTTCGTGCTCGACGCCTCGCGCATGGACACCAACGGCTACCGCGACCACAGCAGCGCGCGACGTGACCAGACCTTTGCCAAGCTCAACTTCCAGCCGGATGACGACAGCAAGCTGGCGCTGATCTACAGCAGCCTGGAGCAGAATGGCACGCAGGACCCGCTAGGGCAGACGTGGTCAGCGTACAAGGCCGATCCACGCTCGGTGAGTGCGAATGCGCTGACGTACAACACGCGCAAAAGTATCGATCATCAGCAATTGGGGATGAATTACGAGCGCTATATCGGCGATGCGACGTTGCAGGTGAATGCGTATACGGGACGGCGGAGTGTGATTCAGTATTTGTCGATTCCTGACAAGTTCGCCAGTGGCGCGAAAAACCCCGCCAATGCTCGCGGCGGTGTGGTGGCTTTCGACCGCAAGTTATACGGCGGTTCCGTCCACTGGCTGCAACCCATCACCAGCGCACCCGGCGACCTGACGCTAATCGCCGGCCTCGACTACGACCGCAGCGAGGATGATCGCCAAGGCTATTCCAACACCGTTAACGGTGTGCACGGCGTCAAAGGCGCACTCGGCCGTGATGAAATCGACACCGCCACCAGCCTCGACCCGTTCGTGCAAGCCAACTGGCTACTGGGGGACTGGACACTGCAAGCCGGCCTTCGCCACAGCACCATGAAGATGGACGTGGACGACCACTTCCTCAGCGACGGCAACGACAGCGGCAGCAAGACCTACCAGAAAAACACGCCATCGGTCAGCGTCATGTACGCGTTTACGCCTGACTTGCACGGCTACGTGAGCGCCGGCAAAGGTTTTGAAACGCCGACGCAAGCTGAATCCGCCTATTCAAGCAACTCGAACAGCTTCAACTTCGCGCTCAAGCCATCGGTCAGCAAACAGTATGAAGTCGGCTTGAAAGCACGTGTCGGCCAGGACACCCGCATCAACGCTGCCGTGTTCCAAATCACCACCGAAGACGAGTTAGTGGTTCAGCAATCCAGCGGCGGTCGCACGACTTACCAAAACGCCGGCCGCACCCTGCGCCGCGGTTTCGAACTGGGCCTCGAAAGCCAGCTCAGCGAACAGTGGAGCAGCAGCCTCGCCTACACCCGCCTGCAAGCTACTTACGACAGCGACTTCGTCAGCGGCGGCAGCACCGCCGTCGACAAGGGCAACTACCTGCCCGGCGTGCCGCAAACCACGCTGTTCGCCGAACTGAACTGGAAGCCCCGCGACTGGGTCAGCACCGCCATCGAAGGCATTTACCGCAGCAAGGTCTACGTCGAGGACACCAACAGCCGACACGCCGCACCGGCCTACAGCGTGTTCAACTGGCGTGCGCGCTTCGAGCAGAAGGTCGAACACTGGACCTTCCACCAGACCCTGCGCCTGGATAACCTGCTCGACCGCCAGTACGTCGGCTCGGTGATCGTCGGCGATGGCAACAACCGCTACTACGAAGCGGCACCGGGTCGCTCGTGGTATGCGGGTGCGGGCGCGGAGTACCCATTCTGATCAGCGCGCCGCGCACAAGCCGCGATGCGGGCGGTCGAAAGGCCCTGATCCCCCTCTAGCCTGCAAGGAACGCTCATGAAACACATCGCGATTATCGTCGCGCTAGGCTGGGGCTCAAGGTGAAGGAGCGCAGTCGCACTACCGCCGAAGAGGAGCGCCTGCTGTCCCGCGATTCGACCTGCGTCGTGGAACGCGAATTGGCGGCCAGCACACTCAACTCGGCGCTGAGCGGCAATGCCAAAGCGCTCAATTGCACCGCCGCTGGCGATCAATACCGCGCCACCAGCACCGTCATGTACCTAGAGGACTACGGGTACTTCTTCGCCAGCCAGGACAATACTCAGAACAAGGTCGACATTCGTACGACGCTGGTCAAGGCTCAGTAACCGGCCTTCAGGCCTCGATCTGTTTGGGCAGGCGCTGATCAATCAGTTGATACAACGCACTGTCCTGCGGCCAATTACGCATGAACCGCGCGCGGTCCCTGGCAAACGCCGGGGCGAAGCTGGCTTGGGTGCTGTGTTGGCGCATGGCATCCAGGTCGATCAACGACCAGCGATCCTTGTCCCAGAACAGGTTATGCCCCTTGAAGTCGCCATGGCTGATGCGCTCGCGGATCAGCTCGGCGAACAGGTGATCCAGGGCGAGCAGTTCGTTCTCCGGCGCGTCACCGCTCTCAATGTAAGGCGCAAAGCGCTCGATGATGTCCGGCCCCGGCAGGAATTCGGTAATCAGGTAAGCGCGACCGCGCAGGCCGAAAAAGCGCTTTTCCAGCACAGCCAGCGGCTTGGGCGTAGCGATACCGAGGAACACCAGGCGATTGCCTTCACGCCAAGAATGCCAGGCACGGCTTGGGCGCCAGAAGCGCTTGAACCAGTGAGCAAAGCTCTTGATGTTGTAACGTTTGATCACCAATGGGCGACCCGCCACTTCGGCCTTGGCCACCGTGGCGGTTCCACCGGTCTTGTACAAGTGGCCCTGCTCGAGCAAGGCATCGGCCTGTTCCAGCACCGCCAGCATCGCGACTTCTTCCTCACGACGGGTTACACGCAGGGCAAACGGCCCGCGCAGCACACTGAACAGCGTGCATTCGCGACCGACCTTGTTGAGAAAGTCCTTCAGGCGCCAAGCGCTGACCTTGCGCACCTGTTTCTCCAAGGCCTCCAAGGGCAAAGCGTGCTCGCCGTTGCCCAGCAGGTAATACACCAGCAGCTCTTCGTTAAACGGCTCGAGATGCTTCGGCAATTGGGCGAAAAACACCCCAAGGTTTTCCAGTACGCGGTTGCGCGACAGGGGCTTGCCCGCCTCTTCCACGCGAATCCCGGCACCATCGATCAAATACAGCTTGCCGTCCCGACGCAGCAAGTTGTCCAGGTGCAGGTCTTCCTGCCACAGGCCTTTAGTGTGCATCAGGGCAATAGCACCCAATGCCTCGGCAAGCACCGCAGTTTGCTCGTCAGCCAAGGGCGGCAGACCTTCGACCGCGTGCCAGGCGTCCGCCAAGCTCTCGGCGCCTTCGATAAATTCGAACAACAGCCAACCGCCCTCGCCTTCCTGCAAGCCATCGGCCAGCAACAACGGTGTGGTCAGGCCTTGCTCGGCGAGCAGGCGCACGCCATTGAGTTCACGCTGAAAGTGCCGCGCCGCCTTGCTGCCCACCAGCAACTTGGCCAGCACCGGACGCCCGCGCCACACCGCTGCGCCTACGTAGCGCTCGCCCGGCAGCACACGCAACAGGCTCAGCAGTTGCAACTGGCCTGGGCCCGCCGCATCGACCAGTTCAATCGTCAGCGGCAGGGTGGGAGTACGGCCGGCGGTTTTCAGCTCGGACAAACGCATCAACGGTTTTCCTTATGGCTACGACGAGCGCCAAGGCGCTGGAACCAAGTGGCGACCAACTCGCTGCCCTCAGGCTGTTCCAGATAGGCCGCCAACAGTTGGCGGACCTGCGCATCGGACCATTGTGGTGCGCGACGCAACAACGGCTCCAGATCCTTGACCCGATCACGCCAGCCGAACAGCAGCGGGCGGGTTTTCTCCAGGTCGATCAACTGCGCGGCATAACCGTCACCGGTGGCCTGCAGGAAAATATGCTTGGGGTAGAAACAGCCATGCACTTGGCCGACGCTGTGCAGTCGGCGTGCGAGTTGGCCACAGGCCAGCAGGATCGCGCGGTGCTGGGCATCGCTCAGTGAAGGCCACTGCTCCAGCAACGAATCCAGGTCATTCCAGCCGTCCAGGGCGCGGGTCAGCAGCATCGCGCGGTGTTCGCCAGCGACTTTTCGCTCCCCGTAGAACGCCGCTTGCAAGGCAGGAATACCGAGCTTGCGGTAACGGCTGATATTGCGGAATTCGCGGGAGAAGCTCGGTTCGCCGAAGGGGCGGTGCAGGCTGCGCGTCAGGTAATTGCTCTGGCGCTTGAGGTAGTAACCGTGGCCGTCGAGCTCCAGGCGAAACACGCTGCTCCAGCCGCCGCGACTGGTATTCGGCTCGTCCACCGCATCCAGTTGTTTGGCCCACAGGGCATCGAACGTCGCCAGGCCGTTGCGCTCCAGCAGCGCACGGTCTTCAGCCGCCAGGAAATCACTCATTCACGTCCCTCGAAAAACTTCACCACGTGGCGAATACGCTGCTTGTCCGAAGCACTCAGGTGCCGGCGCTGACGGTACTGCATGTAGAAGCGCAGGCGCTGGGTGGCGGACAGGTGATACTTGGCCACCTTGTCCAGGCAGGCCAGGTCTTTGGTAATACGGTACTTGAGCCAGAAGCCGCGCCAGAAATCGCCGTTGGGGCAATCGATCAGGTACAGGGTGGTCTGGTCGTCGATCAGCAGGTTGCGCCACTTCAAATCGTTATGGGTAAACCGATGATCGTGCATGGTGCGCGTGTATTCAGCGAGCTGGAGGCTCACCGCGTCGACCCACTTCGGATCGCGCAGGCGTGCATCATTACGCTCGGCCAGCACCGACAGGTCTTCCGTCCTCGGCAACTCGCGGGTGATCATCGCACCACGGTCGTAGGCCAGGCCTTTGCGTTCCAGGCCCCAGGCAACCACGTCGGCAGTGGGAATGCCCCACTTGGCGAAGCGCTTGAGGTTCTGCCATTCGGACTTGACCCGGGGCTTGCCCAGGTAACGCCGCAAGCCCTTGCCGGCGCCGACGTAGCGCTTGACGTAGTAATTGACCCCGCCGCGCTCCACCCGGACCACCTCCGACAGCGGGTCGCGGGTCAGCCGCTCGCCTTGCAGGGCAAAGACGGCTTCGAGGCTTCCAAAATCATCCGCTAGGTGGGCGTAGGCAGGCTCCAGGTTCCAACCCGCCATCAGATCGCATCCCCGTAACGCTGCTTGCGCGCATAGAGCTTGTCGGCCTTGCGCTGCATCAGGCTCAACGACGCCGATTGCTCGGCCAGGATCTGGCGCAGCGGTTGGCGGAAGTAGCCCTTGAGAAAGCGCAGCTTGTCGCGGCGGGTCAGGCCGATTTCCAGCGCCGAGTAGTACAGCGCCGACAGGTCCTTGTCGCGCCAGCGCAGCGGCAGATGGGCCCGCAATTGGGCACGGTGCAGGTCGATCACCGACAGCTTGATCGTGCTGGCATCAATGGGCTTCGAGGTGTCCAGCAGAAAGTGGCACAGGTAGCAGTCGCGGTGATTGACGCCACCTCGGTGCATATCACCGACCATGCGCGCCAGCTCAGCCGTCAGGGCGTGGCGCAACGCAGGCGCAGGCGGCTCGGCAACCCAATTGATCGTCAGGTCTTCCAGGCTGATCGTCGGCGCCAGCTCTTCGGTGATGATGAACGAATGCTGGTCCGCCGGGTTGCTGCCCTTTTCGCCGAACGCCACGCCGGTCATGGTCGGCACACCCAGTGCCTGCAAACGGTGGATGGCGTCCCACTCCAGGCCGGCGCCGAGCACCGGCAACTTGGCGGTGATCAGGTTCTTGAAGATTTCCGCCCAACCAATGCCGCGATGGATTTTCACGAAAAACGGGCGGCCATCGACCTCGGTGCGCAAGGTGCGACGCGCCGCCAGCTCACGAAATACCTGGCCTTGCAGTTTCTCGACTTCGGCAAAGGCATCAAGCCCGGCCCACAACGTCTTGAACGGTTCGGCAAGAATCAATTTCATCGTTTTGGCTCCGCCAGAATCACATCTGCCGCGTGCTGCGGCATGCTGTAGAGGTCGGCCGTCTCGGCGAAGGCCAACCCATTGCGGCTCCAGGCCGCGCGCTGTGCAGTGTCGGTGAGCATCTGGGCCAAATACTGGTTCAGCTGCGTTTGTTCAAACGGCTCATCCAGTACCAGGCCGCTGTCGGCCTCGTTGATGTAGTGGGCATAACCACACACCGCCGAGACCAGCACCGGCAGCCCTGCCACCAGGGCTTCGAGCAATACGGTGCCAGTGTTTTCGTTGTACGCCGGGTGGATCAACAGGTCGGCGCCCAGCAGGAAGCGCGGGATATCGCTGCGGCCTTTGAGGAACTGCACGTTATCGCCCAGCCCCAACGTGGCGCTCTGCAACTGGAATACTTTGGGGTCGTCCTGGCCGATTACAAACAGGCGCGTGCGTTTTTTCAGCTCCGATGGCAAGGCGGCCACGGCCTTGAGGCTGCGGTCGACGCCCTTGGTCTTGAAGCCGGAGCCTATCTGCACCAGCAACAGATCGTCTGCGCCCAGGTTGAATTCCTTGCGGAAACCTTCGCGAATCTCGGCGGCGTTCGGCGGCGCGCGCCGGTCCTGGGCAATGCCCGGCGGCAGCAAGTGGAAGCGTTCCAGCGGGGTGTCGTAATGCTTGATGAACAGCGGCTGCTGCACTTCGGAAATCATCAGGACTTCGGTCTTGGCATCCTTGGCAAACACCGCGCGCTCGTACTCGGCAAAGTGGCGATAACGGCCAAAGCTTTTGTACAGCG
This sequence comes from Pseudomonas sp. EA_15y_Pfl1_P101, assembly GCF_963970835.1. Classification (NCBI taxonomy): domain Bacteria; kingdom Pseudomonadati; phylum Pseudomonadota; class Gammaproteobacteria; order Pseudomonadales; family Pseudomonadaceae; genus Pseudomonas; species Pseudomonas sp. EA_15y_Pfl1_P101. The sequence continues at coordinate 96,984 of NZ_CAXAPA010000013.1, forward strand.
AATGGCGCAGGTTTTGCGCCTTGTCTTCAAAGCAGCCGTCGGCGGCGTAGTACACGTCCAGGCCAGGCATTTTGTTGAAACCAATCAGGCGGTCCACTGGGCGCTTGGCCAGGTCGGCCTCCATCCAGGCGCTGAGTTTCTCGTTGCGCCGATGGTTGAAGAACGCCTTGACCGGCGCCACCAGCACTTCGAAACCGGGCGGGATATCGCCTTCCCAGATCAGCGTGTAGACACGAATCTGATGGCCGCGCTGCTGGCATTCCAGGGCGATGCGCATGAAGTCACGCTGCAGGCCGCCGAAGGGGAAATATTTGTACAGAACAAAAGCCAGTTGCATCAGTGCAGCTCCTCAGCCAATAACAACGTGCTCAGTCGGCTTGCCACACGCTCAGGGTTCAGGCGAGTGAAGCACAGGGGCGACTCGCGCGTGATGTCGAAGCGACGCAGGTCGTCGGCCGTCGGTTGATAGGTACAGTGCTTTTGCAGGCAAGGCGCGCAGGGGAAGTCGCTGGCCAGGTGAATCTGGCCCTTGCCATAGGCACCAGTGAGGCCAGGGTTGGTCGGGCCGAACAGGGAAATGGTCGGCACGTCCAGCGCAGCAGCCAGGTGACCGAGACCGGTGTCCACCGCCACGCAGGCGCGGGCGCCGGCCAATACGCGGGCGACACCGGCCAGGTTCAGCTTGGGCAGTACTTCGGCGTTTTGCAGGCCCTGGGCCAAGCGTTCGGCGCGGGCTTTTTCGGCGGCGTTGCCCCAGGGCAATTTCACGTCCACACCCAGGCGCCCCATGCGTTCGGCCAGCTCGCGCCAGTAGGTTTCGGGCCAGTGCTTGGTGTCCCAGGTGGTGCCGTGCAGCAGCAGGACGAAGGGCTTTTTCGGCGGTAGGCCGAGCAGCTTGTCGACGCTCAGGCCATAGTCGCCCAAGCCTTTGGGCAAGTCATAACCCAGCGCCACGGCGAACAGTTGGCGCAAACGCTCCACCGCATGTTGCCCGGGGGCCACGGCCAGGCGCCGGGAGTAGAAGCGTGCTGCGAACGGCTCGCGGGCCGAGTGCTTGTCGAAACCGGCTACCGGGGCACGTACATAGCGGGTCAGCCAGGCGCTTTTAAGCAGGCCTTGGGCGTCGATCACCAGGTCGTACTTGGTCGACTGGACCTGCTGCTTGAAGCGCCGCCATTCGCCACTTTTGAGGGTCTGCCAGATGTTTTTGCGCCAGCGACGAATTGCCACCGGGATGACCTTGTCGACCGCCGGATGCCAGGTGGGAATCTCGGCGAAGCCTTCTTCCACGACCCAGTCGAATTGAATGCCGGGGATCGCCCGCGCTGCGTCGGTCAGTGCCGGCAACGCGTGGATCACATCGCCCAGGGATGAGGTCTTGATTACCAGTACGCGCAAACTATCGGACCTCGACCACAGAGCCCTGCAACCGCTGCAAGGCTTCGTTCACTGGTTGCGGCAGCAATTGGCGCATGCAGTTGTAGTGACCGAAACGGCAAGTGCGCTCAAAGCACGGACTGCACTCCAGGCCCAGGCGCACGACTTCGACCTTATCGGCCAAAGGCGGGGTGAAACCAGGGGAAGTGGAGCCGTACACCGCCACCAATGGGCGGTTCAGCGCGGCGGCGACGTGCATCAGGCCGGAGTCGTTGGACACCACCGAATCGGCGCAGGACAGCAGGTCGATGGCCTCGGCCAGGGACGTGTCACCACTGAGGTTGACCGACTCTTCGCGCAGGCCGGGAATCAGGCGCTGGCGAATATCTTCACCCACCGGATGATCCTTCTTCGAACCAAACAACCACACCTGCCAACCTTCGCGGATCTTGGCCTCGGCGACCTTGGCGTAGTGTTCCGACGGCCAGCGCTTGGACTCGCCAAACTCGGCCCCTGGGCACAGCGCCAGGACCGGACGGTCGAGTTGCAGGCCGAACTTGACCAGGGCGGCGTCGCGGCTGACCGGGTCGATCTGCAGGCTCGGGCGCGGATACGGCTTGGGCAACTCGGCACCCGGCTCATACGCCAGGGCCATGAAACGCTCGATCATCAGCGGGTAGCGGGATTTGTCCAACCTGCGCACATCATTGAGCAGCACGTAGCGAAACTCGCCGCGCCAGCCGGTGCGTTTGGGGATGCCGGCAAAATACGGCACCAGCGCCGACTTGAGGGAGTTGGGCAACAGGATCGCCTGGTTGTATTCGCCCGCCAGGGATTTACCGATGCGGCGGCGGGTCGCCAACTCCAGGGCACCGTGACCGAGCGGGAAGCTCAAGGCCTTGCGCACCTCGGGCATGCGCTCAAGGATCGGCCGGCTCCACTCAGGGGCGAGCACGTCGATCTGGCAGTCTGGGTAGCGCATGCGCAGGCACTGAAACAGTGTCTGCGCCATCACCATGTCACCGACCCAGCTGGGCCCAACGATCAGAATATTCATGTAGTTTCCACAAACGATGCGGGGAGGCTTATGCCTCCCCGCCTCGATAATGACTATAAGACCGGGTTTGTGTGAACACCGGTTTGTGTGGGAGCGGGCTTGCTCGCGAAGGCATCACCGCAGCCCGATAGACAGACCGCAGCGCCTGCTCCGCGAGCAAGCCCGCTCCCACATAAAGCCGGTTTCCACATCAGATCGGCGTCGCTCAATTCATCAAGTTTCAGCTTAACCCCAGTTCTTTCCAGATTCGCATCACCTGGCGCCGCTCGTCGGCGAACTGATCCCCGGCCACCGTACCGGCCTCGTTTTGCAAGGCCTGGCGGTGCGCGGCGGAACGGTAGGCCTTATACACCTCACGCAGCAGGTGGGCATCGGCGGCGGGCATCAAGCCCACCTGCTCCAGGCCTTCCAGAATGCGGATATTGTCGGTATAGCGCAGCAACGATGGATGTTGCGCAGACCATGCCAAAGCCGCGTATTGCACCATAAATTCAATATCGACGATACCTCCAGCGTCCTGCTTGAGGTCGAACGCCGCCGTGGCTTCGAAGGCATTGGCGCCAGTGCCGGCCGCCGTGGTCTTGGTACCCAGGTTGTCACGCATCTTCGCGCGCATCTCGCTCACCTCCTGGCGCAGCTTCGCCAGATCCCGCTCCCGCCCCAACACTTTAGCCCGGACCCGTTCGAACCCATGCCCCACATCCTGGCTACCGACCAGCACCCGCGCACGGATCAATGCCTGATGTTCCCAGGTCCAGGCTTCATTTTGTTGATAGCGATCAAACGCTCCCAGTGAACTGACCAACAGCCCGGAGGCGCCGGAAGGCCGCAGGCGCATGTCCACTTCATACAGCTGGCCGGAGTTGGTCTGGGTGGTCAGCAGGTGAATGATCCGCTGGCCCAGGCGCGTGAAGAACTGCGCGCCATCAATCGGCTTGGCGCCATCGGTTTCGGCCTGCGGGTCGCCGTCGTGGATAAACACCAGGTCCAAGTCCGAACCATGCCCCAGTTCGATCCCGCCGACTTTCCCGTAACCGACAATAATGAACCCAGGATCGCACAGCGTACCGTCCAACCGCTGCGGCGAGCCGTGGCGCGCGACGGTCTGGCGCCAGGCCAGGGCCAGCACTTGCTCGAGGATGGCCTCGGCGAGCCAGGTCAGGTAGTCGCTGACTTTCATCAGCGGCAAGCTGCCGGCGATTTCAGACGCGGCCACGCGCAGGCGGTGAGCCAACTTGAAGTGACGCAAGGCTTCCATCTGTTGCTCAAGGTCGTCCTCGGGGATGCGCGTCAGGCGCTCGCGCAGCTCAGCCGCAAGCTCCGGCGCCAATGGCGGCTTGAACAAACGGCCTTCGTTAAGCAGCTCATCCAGCAGCAGCGGGAAGCGTGTGATCTGTTCGGCGATCCACGGGCTGGCGGCGCACAGGGTCAACAGGCGACGCAACGCGTCAGGGTTTTCCGTGAGCAGCACCAGATAGGCAGAACGCCGAGCGACCGCTTCCACCAGCGGCAACACACGCTCCAGCACCAGGTCCGGGTTGGCGTGTTCGACAGCCTGGGCGAGCAGACGCGGGATAAATGCATCCAGGCGTTCGCGGCCCAGGCGCTGCATGGCACGCAGTTGGGGGCTGCTGCGCAGGCCGGCCAACACTTTGAGCGCCTTGGTCGCGTCAGTGAACCCGCCTTCGGCCAATTGGCGGCAGGCCGCTTCGTCGTCTTGGGATTCTTCCCACAACGGCAACCACTCACCGCCCACTACCAGTTCGCTCTCTTCACCCTCTTCTTCGTCTGGATCGGCAATCACTTGGCGGAAATGCCAATCCACGCGCCCGCGCCAGTACATCAGGCGCTCATGGAACGCGGCCCAGTCGGCGAACCCCAGCATAAAGGCAATGCGCGCCTGATCTTCCGGGTCGTCCGGGAGCATTTGCGTCTGGCGGTCGGCAATCGCCTGGATCGCATGTTCGGTATAACGCAGGAATTCGTAGCCATTGCGCAATTCGGCGATCACCGCCGGCGGCAGGTAACCCTGACCCTCCAGGGTGCCGAGCACCTTGAGCAGCGGCCGCTGTTGCAAGCTGAGGTCGCGGCCGCCATGGATCAGCTGGAAGGCCTGGGCGATAAATTCCACTTCGCGGATACCGCCAGAGCCCAGCTTGATATTCTCGGCCATGCCTTTGCGCCGCACTTCCTGCTGGATCAACTGCTTCATGGTGCGCAGCGCTTCGATGGCGGAGAAGTCCAGATAGCGCCGATAAACGAACGGTCGCAGCATGTCGAGCAGTTGCGCACCCGCCACCTGGTCGCCCGCCACCACCCTCGCCTTGATCATGGCGTAGCGTTCCCAGTCACGGCCCTGGTCTTGGTAGTACTGCTCCAGCGCATTGAAGCTGAGCACCAACGCGCCCGCGGAACCGTAGGGGCGCAGGCGCATATCGACGCGGAACACAAAGCCGTCAACCGTCATCGGGTCGAGGGCCTTGATCAGTTTTTGACCAAGACGGATGAAAAATTCCTGGTTGTCCAGGGAGCGTTTAACACCGACGGTTTCGCCGCCTTCGGGATACGCGAAGATCAGGTCGATATCCGACGACAGGTTCAGCTCCACCGCGCCGAGCTTGCCCATGCCGAGGATGACCATGTGCTGCGGCTCGCCGCTGCGCCGGCCGGTAGGCGTGCCGAACTGCGCGCAGTGGCGCTGGTACAGCCACAGGTAGGCCTGGTCGATGCTCGCGTCGGCCATGTCGGAAAGGTCTTGGCAGGTTTGCACCAGGCCCGCCTGGCGGGTCAAATCGCGCCAGATGATGCGCACTTGCTGGCGAGTACGCTGGCGACGCAACACACGGCCCAGCTCGTCTTCTGTTTCGGCTTGTTGCACTGCGCCAGCAATTTGCCCACACAGCTCGCCAGGGGCGAAACCCCGGTCCAGCTCGCCCCAGGCCACCAGCTCGAGCAACATCAAAGGGTCACGAACACTCTGTTCAATGACGAAATCACTGGCGGCGCACACGCGGACGAAATCCGCCCACCGTTGCGGCGTCCACGCAGAGAGTCCATGATCGTCGTCCAGCGCGGCCACAGCGTCACGAAATGACTGCTCGGCCCGCTGGGCTTTTGGCAAGAGAATGGCCGGCAGTTCGGCCAGCATTGGAAGGCTCATGGTCTATCCTTGATCAGCGCGTAAATGGCTTGTTGCTGTGGACGTGATACTGGCGCTACATGAAGGACTGTCGAACAAAGGTTATAAATAGCTGAAAAACCATAGTTGTTGGCAGGGAACATTAAACTTCCACCTTTTCTTGTTCGCAAAAGATCAACAATAACGATTATGCTCACCAGCCAGACCGAGCCATACGCTCAGTCTTGTGTAGTTTTACTACTCGTATATACATTCGAAAGGCTGAAATGGCCGACGATTTGTAGTAAAACTACAGGACGCCGAAGCAACCTTCGGCCATCCAAGAATTTATGTCGTCTGCCCACAAGGCCAGTCGCAAACTTCAGGCAACCGATTCTGGTAGCCTTTCCGCCCTGGAGCAAGCCATGCAAGACCTCGATCCCGTCGAAACCCAGGAATGGCTGGACGCCCTGGAATCGGTTCTCGACAAAGAAGGCGAAGACCGTGCTCACTACCTGATGACCCGTATGGGCGAACTCGCGACCCGCAGCGGCTCGCAACTGCCTTACGCCATCACTACGCCATACCGCAACACCATCCCCGTTACCCACGAAGCACGCATGCCTGGCGACCTGTTCATGGAACGCCGCATTCGCTCGCTGGTACGTTGGAACGCCATGGCGATGGTAATGCGCACGAACTTGAAAGATTCTGACCTGGGCGGTCACATCTCCAGCTTCGCTTCCAGTGCAACTCTGTATGACATCGGCTTCAACTACTTCTTCCAGGCCCCGACCGAGGAACACGGCGGCGACCTGATCTACTTCCAGGGCCACACCTCCCCAGGCGTTTACGCCCGTGCGTTCATGGAAGGCCGCATCACCGAAGACCAGATGAACAACTTCCGCCAGGAAGTGGACGGTGGCGGCCTGTCGTCGTACCCGCACCCTTGGCTGATGCCTGATTTCTGGCAGTTCCCGACCGTTTCCATGGGTCTGGGTCCAATCCAAGCGATCTACCAGGCACGCTTCATGAAGTACCTGGAAGCCCGTGGCTTCATCCCTGAAGGCAAGCAGAAAGTCTGGTGCTTCCTGGGCGACGGCGAGTGTGACGAGCCGGAATCCCTAGGCGCCATCTCCCTGGCTGGCCGCGAGAAGCTCGACAACCTGATCTTCGTCATTAACTGCAACCTGCAGCGCCTCGACGGCCCGGTTCGCGGCAACGGCAAGATCATCCAGGAACTCGAAGGTGTGTTCCGTGGTGCTCAGTGGAACGTGACCAAAGTCATCTGGGGCCGTTTCTGGGACCCACTGCTGGCCAAGGACGTCGACGGTATCCTGCAACGTCGCATGGACGAAGTCATCGACGGCGAGTACCAGAACTACAAAGCCAAAGACGGCGCATTCGTGCGTGAACACTTCTTCAACACGCCAGAACTCAAGGCGATGGTTGCAGACCTGTCCGACGACGAGATCTGGAAACTCAACCGTGGCGGCCACGACCCGTACAAGGTCTACGCGGCGTACCACGAAGCGGTCAACCATAAAGAACAACCCACCGTCATCCTGGCCAAGACCATCAAGGGTTATGGCACCGGTGCCGGCGAAGCGAAGAACACTGCCCACAACACCAAGAAAGTCGATGTCGACAGCCTGAAGTTGTTCCGCGACCGCTTCGACATTCCGGTCAAGGACGAAGAGCTGGAAAACCTGCCGTTCTTCAAGCCTGAGCCAAACAGCGCCGAAGCCCGCTACCTGAGCGAGCGTCGCACTGCACTGGGCGGTTTCGTGCCGCAGCGCCGCGCCAAGAGCTTCAACATCCCGACACCACCGCTGGATACCCTCAAAGCTATCCTGGACGGCTCGGGCGACCGCGAAATCTCCACCACCATGGCCTTCGTGCGGATCCTCGCGCAGTTGGTCAAGGATAAGGAAATCGGTTCGCGCATCGTCCCGATCATCCCGGACGAAGCCCGTACCTTCGGTATGGAAGGCATGTTCCGTCAGTTGGGCATCTACTCCTCCGTCGGCCAGCTCTACGAGCCAGTCGATAAAGACCAGGTGATGTTCTACAAGGAAGACAAGAAGGGCCAGATCCTCGAAGAAGGCATCAACGAAGCGGGCGCCATGAGCTCCTTCATCGCTGCCGGTACTTCGTACTCCAGCCACAACCAGCCGATGCTGCCGTTCTACATCTTCTACTCGATGTTCGGCTTCCAGCGTATTGGCGACCTGGCGTGGGCAGCAGGCGACAGCCGTACCCGTGGCTTCCTGATCGGCGGTACCGCCGGCCGGACTACGTTGAACGGTGAAGGCCTGCAACACGAAGACGGTCACAGCCACATCCTGGCTGCCACCATCCCGAACTGCCGCACCTTTGATCCAACCTACGGCTATGAGCTGGCGGTGATCATCCAGGACGGCATGAAGAAGATGACTGAAGAGCAGCAGGACGTTTTCTACTACATCACCGTGATGAACGAGTCCTACCAGCAACCTGCCATGCCGGCCGGTGTTGAAGAAGGCATCATCAAGGGCATGTACCTGCTCGAAGAAGACACCAAGGAAGCGGCGCACCACGTGCAGCTGATGGGCTCCGGCACCATCCTGCGTGAAGTGCGTGAAGCGGCGAAGATCCTGCGTGAAGAGTTCAACGTCGGCGCTGACGTGTGGAGCGTTACCAGCTTCAACGAGCTGCGTCGCGACGGCCTGGCCGTAGAGCGCAGCAACCGTCTGCACCCAGGCCAGAAGCCTGCGAAGAGCTACGTCGAAGAGTGCCTGGCCGGCCGCAAAGGTCCGGTGATCGCCTCTACCGACTACATGAAGCTGTTTGCTGAACAGATTCGCCAGTGGGTCCCGTCCAAGGAATTCAAAGTCCTGGGCACCGACGGTTTCGGCCGCAGTGACAGCCGCAAGAAGCTGCGTCACTTCTTCGAAGTTGACCGTCACTTCGTGGTGTTGGCAGCCCTGGAAGCCTTGGCTGACCGTGGTGAGATCGAACCCAAGGTGGTGGCTGACGCTATCGTCAAGTTCGGGATCAACCCGGAAAAACGCAACCCACTGGACTGCTGAGGAGATTTTTTGTGAGCGAACTCATTCGCGTACCTGACATCGGCAGCGGTGAAGGTGAAGTAATCGAGCTGTTTGTGAAGGTCGGCGACACTGTCGAAGCCGACCAGAGCATCCTGACCCTGGAATCGGACAAGGCGAGCATGGAAATCCCTGCTCCCAAGGCCGGCGTGGTCAAAAGCCTGAAAGTGAAGCTGGGCGACCGCCTGAAAGAAGGCGACGAACTGCTGGAACTGGAAATCGAAGGTGCCGCTGATGCGGCCCCTGCTGCGGCGGCTCCTGCTGCCGCTGCTGCACCTGCACCGGCTGAAAAACCTGCTGCCGAGGCCCCTGCGGCCCCCGCGGCTGCCCCTGCCGCCGCCAGCGTTCAGGACATTCATGTCCCGGACATCGGCTCGTCGGGCAAGGCCAAGATCATTGAGCTGCTGGTCAAGGTCGGCGACACCGTTGAAGCCGACCAATCGCTGATCACCCTGGAGTCCGACAAGGCCTCCATGGAAATCCCTTCGCCGGCTGCCGGCGTGGTGAAAAGCATTGCAGTGAAGTTGGAAGATGAAGTCGGCACTGGCGACTTTATCCTCACGCTGGAAGTGCAAGGCGCTGCACCTGCTGCCGCTCCAGCACCGGCCGCTGCTCCAGCCGCCAAAGCTGAAGCTGCACCGGCTGCCGCTGCACCTGCACCTGCTGCAAAAGCCGAGGCCGCACCTGCGCCAAGCGGTGCCAAGGTTCACGCCGGTCCAGCCGTGCGTCAATTGGCCCGTGAATTCGGCGTTGAGCTCAATGCCGTATCGGCAAGCGGCCCTCACGGCCGCGTGTTGAAGGAAGACGTGCAGGTCTACGTCAAATCCATGATGCAAAAAGCCAAGGAAGCGCCGGCTGCCGGTGGCGCTACCGGTGGTTCGGGCATTCCGCCGATCCGCACCGTGGACTTCAGCCGCTTTGGCGAAACCGAAGAAGTGCCGATGACCCGCCTGATGCAAATCGGCGCGTCGAGCCTGCACGCGAGCTGGCTGAACATCCCACACGTGACTCAGTTCGACCAGGCCGACATCACCGACCTGGAAGCTTTCCGCGTTGCGCAGAAAGCCGTGGCCGAGAAGGCTGGCGTGAAACTGACCGTGCTGCCACTCCTGCTCAAGGCGTGTGCGCACCTGCTCAAGGAACTGCCGGACTTCAACAGTTCGCTGGCGCCAAGCGGCAAGGCGATCATTCGCAAGAAATACGTACACATCGGCTTTGCCGTCGACACACCGGAAGGCCTGCTGGTACCGGTCATCAAGAACGTCGATCAGAAGAGCCTGCTGCAACTCGCTGCCGAAGCCGCTGCGCTGGCTGCCAAGGCCCGCGACAAGAAGCTCACCGCAGACGACATGCAAGGCGCATGCTTCACCATCTCCAGCCTCGGTCATATTGGCGGCACTGGCTTCACGCCAATCGTCAACGCGCCGGAAGTGGCGATCCTGGGTGTGTCCAAGGCCACTATCCAGCCTGTGTGGGACGGCAAAGCGTTCCAGCCTAAGCTGATGCTGCCGCTGTCGCTGTCCTACGATCACCGCGTGATCAACGGTGCCGCTGCTGCTCGCTTCACGCAGCGCTTGAGCCAACTGCTGAACGACATCCGCACCATCCTGCTGTAAGCCTCAACGGGCCTCCTCCTCACCGAGGGGGCCTGGCTACACCGATTTCCGAGCGCCACGCTCGTACCTCAACCCCGCCACTTGGCGGGGCTTTTTTTGCCTGTTCCCCGGCAGGAAGCTGGATAAAGAAGACAGGTTTGTACACCTTCCATCATTCCGATTGAAGAAACCCCTCCCGCGGCCGATAACACCCTTATAGCACTTAGCCTTCATCCTCTCTTGTCAGCCCGCGCCGCATGATGCAACCTTGCCGCAGGCAACAGAAAAGAGGGCGTAAGCCCGGCGCCGTGCGCGTTATTTCAAATGAGTCTGCCCCATGAAAAGCCAACCCGATGTCGCCCGAATGGCGGCCGAGGTAGTGACGCAGTTACCGGTGCCTTCGCGCCTCGGTATGCTGCGTTTCGAGCGGCTGAATGAGGCAAGCTGGGCCCTCCTTTACCTCGACCCCAATTGCGAGCGCCAATTCGGTGTGTCGGCCGTTGAGCTGTGTGCCCTGCTCGGCACGCCCTACGCCAGCCTGATGGAACCCCAGGCGCGCTATGAACTGCACGACACCATCCAGCAGCAACTGGCCCTGAGCCCTCACTACTTGGTGCGCTATACCCTGCATACCAATGATGGTCCGCTGAGCCTGCTGGAAATGGGCGAAGCCTATAAACAACACAATCGCCACCTGCTGCGCGGCTACCTGATGGTGGTCGACGGCCTGTTCAGTGAACTCCCCGCTGCTGCTGCCGTGCCCACGGCAGACCTGGAAAACCAGAACAGCCGCCTGCAGATCGCACTAGAGCTCAACCAGCGCGCCCAGCAGGAACAGTTGCAACACCTGGAGCGGGTGCGTGCCCAGCAGGAGTTGATTCTGCTGCTGGCCCGCCAACGCTACACCATCAATAATTCGTTGCAAGAAGCCGCTGAGCTGATCACTCGCAGCGCCTGCGATATCTACCAGATCGACTGCGCCAGCATCTGGAACCTCGAAGGCCAACGGCTGGTGCCCATCTCGGCCTACCACCGCGACGACCAGCAGCACCACCTGCCCGACTCCATTGACGCAAGCTGCTTCCCGGATTACCTCGAAGCCCTGCACACCAGCCGCGCCATTGACGCCACCAACGCCTTGCGCGACCCACGTACCTGGGAAATGGTCGAGAACAAAGACATTCACGCCATGCTCGACGCGAGCATCCGCGTCGATGGCCAGGTCGTCGGCGTGTTGTGCCTGGAACAAAGCAGCTGCACGCGCGCCTGGCAGGCCGATGAAATCGCCTTTGCCGGCGAACTGGCCGATCAGTTCGCGCAAGTCATCAACAACCACAACCGCCGCACTGCCACCAGTGCACTGCACTTGTTCCAGCGTGCCGTGGAACAAAGCGCCAACGCGTTTTTGCTGGTCAACTGCGACGGCGTGGTGGAGTACGTCAACCCGAGCTTTACCGCGATCACCCAGTACAGCGCCGAAGAAGTCCACGGCCACCGCCTGGCCGAATTGCCGGCGCTGGAAAACTTCAGCGAATTACTGTTCGACGCACCGTCGAGCCTGGCCAAGAGCAACAGCTGGCAGGGCGAATTCAAAAGCCGGCGTAAAAACCTCGAACCCTACTGGGGCCAACTGTCAATTTCCAAGGTCTATGGCGATAACCGTGAGCTGACGCACTACATCGGCATCTACGAAGACATCACCCAGACCAAGCTGGCCCAGCAGCGCATCGAGCGCTTGGCCTACACCGACAACTTGACCAACCTGGGCAACCGCCCCTCGTTTATCCGCAACCTGGATGAACGCTTTGCACGTGACAGCGACAGCCCGATCAGCCTGTTGCTGGTGGACATCGATAACTTCAAGCGAATCAACGACAGCCTTGGCCACCAGACCGGTGACAAACTGTTGATCAGCCTGGCGCGCCGCCTGCGCAACAGCCTGAGCGCCAGCGGCAGCCTGGCGCGCTTTGCCAGTAACGAGTTTGCAGTGCTGCTCGACGACACCGATTTGGAGACCGGCCAGCAGGTCGCCAGCCAACTGCTCGCGACCCTCGACAAACCGATGTTCGTCGATAATCAGTTGATCAGCGTCACCGGCTCCGTGGGCCTCGCCTGCGCGCCGCTGCATGGCCGCGATCCGCAAACCCTGATGCGCAACGCCGGCCTGGCCCTGCACAAAGCCAAGGCCAACGGCAAACACCAGGTGCAAGTGTTTACCGAAGCCCTGAATGCCGAAGCCAGCTACAAACTGTTCGTGGAAAACAACCTGCGCCGCGCCCTTACCCAGAACGAGTTGGACGTGTTCTACCAACCCAAGCTGTGCCTGCGTAGCGGTCGCCTATTGGGCATGGAGGCGCTGCTGCGCTGGAACCACCCGGAAAAGGGCATGATCCGTCCCGACCAGTTCATCAGCGTGGCTGAAGAAACCGGGCTGATCATTCCCATCGGCAAATGGATTGCGCGCCAGGCCTGCCGCATGAGCAAGCAACTGAGTGCCGCCGGCATGGGCAATCTGCAGGTGGCGATCAACCTGTCGCCCAAGCAGTTCTCTGACCCGGACCTGGTCGCGTCGATTGCCACGATCCTCAAGGAAGAACAACTGCCGGCCAACCTTCTGGAACTGGAGCTGACCGAAGGTTTGCTGCTGGAAGCCACCGAAGACACGCGCTTGCAACTCGATCAGCTGAAAAGCTTTGGCCTGACACTGGCCATGGATGACTTCGGCACCGGTTACTCGTCGCTGAGCTACTTGAAAAAATTCCCCATCGACATCATCAAGATTGATCGCAGCTTTATCCACGAAATCCCGGATAACCAGGACGACATGGAAATCACCTCGGCGGTGATCGCCATGGCCCACAACCTCAAGCTCAAGGTCGTGGCCGAGGGCATTGAGACGGCCGAGCAACTGGCGTTCCTGCGCCGGCACCGTTGCGATGTCGGCCAGGGCTACCTGTTTGACCGGCCGATCCCCGGAGCAGAGCTGCTCGAGAAGCTCAAACGCTATCCGCGCGGGCCAATCGCCTGACAGCGCTGTAACACTCGGGCACACTGGCGGTCTGACGTCTTATCCAATTCAACCTGACTGAGAGGACTGATCATGGTCTTGCGCTCGGAAATTCTGGTGAACAAAAACGTGCTGCCTACTCAAGAACAAGCTTTGCCTGGTCGTGAAACCCCAATGCCGCTGCCAGAGACTCATTTCGTCAACGGCAACCCGCTGCTGGGCCCGTTCCTCGATGACGTCGGTTTTGCGATCTTCGGCCTGGGTTGTTTCTGGGGCGCCGAGCGCAAGTTCTGGGAGCGCGATGGCGTGGTCAGCACCGTGGTGGGTTACGCCGGCGGCTACACGCCGAACCCGACCTATGAAGAAGTCTGCTCAGGCCTGACCGGCCACAGCGAAGTAGTGCTGGTGGTGTATGACCAAGCCAAAGTGAAATACGAAGACCTGCTGAAGATGTTCTGGGAACTGCACAACCCAACCCAGGGCATGCGTCAGGGGAATGATATTGGCAGCCAGTACCGCTCGGTGATCTATGCGACCACGCCGGAGCAGTTGGCGGCGGCGCAAGCCAGTGCTGATGCCTATCAGGCTGAATTGACCAAGGCCGGCCTGGGTGAGATCACGACGGAAATCGAAGAAGCGCCGACGGTGTACTTCGCCGAGACGTATCACCAGCAGTACCTGGCGAAGAACCCGCAGGGCTACTGCGGGATTGGCGGTACAGGCGTGAGCTGTCCGATCTGAAGATCGGAGCTGCAAGTTTCAAGCTGTAAGCTGCAAGTAAAAGCAGCAACCACCACTTGCAGCTTGAAACTTGCAGCTTTCATTCAGCAATAAGCCAATCCATCTGCCACCCGCCCTGGGTCTGCCCGAGCTTCTTCGACAACCACGGCAGCAGCTCACGCAATTCCTCCTCCAGGCCCCACGGCGGGTTGGCGATCGCCAGGCCCGAGCCGGTCAGGGTGTTGGGCGTGTCCAGCGGATGCACCAGCAACTCCACACGCAACAACTTCGGCGCACCGGTGCCGGCCAGGTCCTGGTAGAAACGGCGCAACAGGCGCTGGTCCTTCACCGGGTACCAGATGGCCGCGACGGTCTGGCGCATGCGGCTCACGGCTTCCTTGAGGGACGCCGCGCAACGTTGCATCTCGTCGAGCTTCTCGAACGGCGGATCAATCAGCATCAGCGCACGCTTTTCCGGCACCGGCAGCAAGGCACGTGGCACATGCCAGCCTTCGCCCAAGTGCACCTTGACCCGGCGATCACCTTTCATGTTGTCCTTGAGCAGCAGACCGTCTTCCGGATGCTTTTCATTGAGCAGTACGCGGTCCTGTGGACGCGTGAGGCGCCGCGCCAGCTCCGGCGAGCCCGGGTAGTAGCGCAACTCGCCATCCGGGTTCATCTCATGCAGCACACGCATATAATCGGCGGTCAGCGGCGGCAGGTCACTTTCGCCCCACAGGCGCGCGATGCCTTCCAGGTATTCACCGGTGCGGTTGGCCTGGTCGCCCTGCAGGTCGTACAGACCGATGCCGGCGTGGGTATCGAGGTAGGTGAACGGCTGCTCCTTGCGCGACATCAGGGCGATGAGGCGGGTCAAGGTCAGGTGTTTGAAGACATCGGCGTGGTTGCCGGCGTGAAAGGCGTGACGATAATTCATGGTTGCTCCTGCGCAGGGGGCGAAGTTTACCTTTTACGCGGGCGTTGGTGCAGTGCGGCTTGCCGGACGGTGCTTATGTCAAAAGCACAGGCGTTATGCCGAAAATGATCTAGCGGGTTATGTGGGAGCGGGCTTGCCCGCGATGCAGGCGCTGCGGTATTACCAACTACCGCGGTGATGCTATCGCAGGCGAGCCAGCTTGCACCTTGCAGCGGGTGCCCACAGAGTCCAGGGAGGTCAATAATTTTCATGAAAGACGCCACCATCGCATTGCACCACGGCTTCAAGTCCGACCCAACCACCAAGGCCGTCGCCGTACCGATCTACCAGAACGTCGCGTTCGAATTCGATAACGCCCAGCACGGCGCCGATCTGTTCAACCTGGACGTGCCTGGCAATATCTACACGCGAATCATGAACCCCACCAATGACGTGCTGGAGCAGCGTGTCGCCGCCCTTGAAGGCGGTATCGCCGCCCTGGCCGTGTCGGCCGGCAGCGCCGCAATCCACTACGCGATCCAGACCCTCACCCGGGCCGGCGACAATATCGTCACCACCCCGCAACTCTACGGCGGCACTTACACCCTGTTCGCACACTTGCTGCCAAGCTTTGGCGTCGACGTGCGTTTCGCCCGCGACGACTCCGCCGAAGCCATCGCCGAACTGATCGATGACAACACCAAGCTGGTGTACTGCGAAAGCATCGGCAACCCAGCCGGCAATATCGTCGACCTGGAAGCCTTGGCCAAGGTGGCCCACGCCCGAGGCGTGCCGCTGATGGTGGATAACACCGTGGCCACGCCGATCCTGTGCAAACCGATCCAGTTTGGTGCCGATATCGTGGTGCACTCGGTGACCAAGTACATCGGTGGCCACGGCAATTCACTGGGCGGTGTGATCGTCGACAGTGGCACCTTCCCCTGGACCGACTACCCAGAGAAATTCCCCGGTCTCAACACCCCGGAGCCCGCGTATCACGGCGTGGTCTACACGGAAAAATTCGGCCCTGCCGCCTTCATCGCCCGCGCCCGCACCGTACCGCTGCGTAACACCGGCGCGGCGCTGGCCCCCATGAACGCCTTTCTCCTGCTGCAAGGCCTGGAAACCCTGGCCTTGCGCATGGAACGCCATACCGAAAACGCCCTGAAAGTTGCGCAATTCCTGCAAGACCACGCGGATGTCGAGTGGGTCAGCTACGCCGGCCTGCCAGACCATCCCCATCACGTATTGGCGCAGAAATATATGCAGGGTAAACCGTCGGCGATCCTGTCGTTTGGCCTAAAGGGTGGTTACGAGGCCGGTGTGCGCTTCTACGACGCGCTGCAAATCTTCAAGCGGTTGGTAAATATCGGCGATGCCAAATCCCTGGCCTGTCACCCCGCCTCTACCACCCATCGGCAGATGAGCGAGCGGGAACAAGCCAAGGCCGGCGTGAAGCCGGAGATGATTCGCCTGTCAGTCGGTATCGAGGCGATTGAAGACCTGATCGAAGATCTGCAGCAGGCACTGGGTTCAACTCAGCTCTGAGGCCAGATAGCCGGCCAGCGCCTGATGGCTGACATCCGGACCGCGCGAAAAGTAGACGACCTTGTGCTGCAAGGTCGTGGGCGTGAAGGCGGTGTAGAGGTGGGGGCGCTGCTCTTCCAGCCATTGCAGCAAGTTGCCGATAAGAGTCTGCGGCGATTGCCCGGCCAGGTGTTCCAATAACGGTGCAGGCACCCGCCACCACGGGCTGGCTTTAGCCGCCGTGACCGGGCCAGTCGCAACGGTCAGCGACTGGCCACTGATCAGGTAATGCTGGAATACCGGCAACACCTCGCCACCCACTTGCTGCAGGATGGGTAGCATCTGATCGCCATCCCATAAACGCAAAAACACCTCCTGGCCATCGGGCAGGTACACCTTGGTCAAGCCTTGAAGATGTGCCACCACACTGTCCAACGAGCTCAACGAAAGGGCCAGCCACCCTCAATCCGTTGCGTCAGTGGAGGCGGCCCAATCGAGGAAAGGGCTGCCCGGCTCGACGATACCCACGTAGGGCATTACCTCTTCCCATTTCTCGTAGGCGGTGCCAGCCCAAATGGGTTGCAGTGGGGCGCCGACGGCAAGCGCTCTCCAAGCCTCCAAGGGCTTGGCGTCGCTGGCAGCGCCCAGTACCGCGAAGAGCTGTTCACCAGCAAGCAAGGGTTGATGCATCGACGTAAATTCCTTTTAAAGTGGAGGTCAGGTGAGATCACACTGGCCGTTTTTACAACGCTCACACTCTTCGCAAAACGGCGCGCTGCGCTTCAGGCTGGCAATTTGCACACGACTCAGCGGTGCAGGAATCACGGCCAGCAACTTCTCTTTCACGCCAGGAATCAACGGCGCGGATGTCGGAACGGCGGAGCCGCCGAGCTGAATCGGTACGCTGCTGAAAATTCCGCCCGCAGACAGCGTGATCGACTGCCCACCCGCCTGAATCGTGACGGTCGCGCCCGCATCAATGACAACGCTTTGCCCTGCCCCCATCTGGATGGTCTGCCCGGCGCGCACCTGCTGTGAGCCGCCAACCACCAGATGGTCGTCCTGCTTGAGGTCGGTCACGCGGTTGCCATGGGTTATGCGCTGCTCTTCGCCTTGCTGTTCATGGTGCGACTCACCGCCCACCTTCACCCGATGGTCATGCAGCACATGCTGCGTCCAATCACGCTGGGCACGCAGGTAGATTTCCTCGGCCCCCTTGCGATCCTCAATGCGTAGCTCGTTGTAGCCTCCCCCACCTGGGCTGCTCTGGCTGCGGAAAATGCTGCG
Organism: Pseudomonas sp. EA_15y_Pfl1_P101; assembly: GCF_963970835.1. Classification (NCBI taxonomy): domain Bacteria; kingdom Pseudomonadati; phylum Pseudomonadota; class Gammaproteobacteria; order Pseudomonadales; family Pseudomonadaceae; genus Pseudomonas; species Pseudomonas sp. EA_15y_Pfl1_P101. The sequence goes on from NZ_CAXAPA010000013.1 coordinate 114,677, forward strand.
GGTCTTGTCCGCCGGCAGGTCGAGGGGCACCTGTGTTGCGGCGCTTGCCAGGCAGCCCACCACCAGTGGCATGTCCAGGTCGCCATTGACGAAGCCCACCAGCACTTCCATGCCGACTCGCGGGATCACGACCGACCCATAACGATCATGCGCCCAGGCGCTGGCAACCCGCAGCCAGCAACTGGAATGGTCGTTATGCTCTGCGGCACGATCCCACGCCAACTGCACCTTGACCCGGCCGTATTCATCACAATGAATTTCACTGTCGACGGGGCCGGTCACCGTTGCGTTTTGATAGCCAGCAATGCTCGGGCGAGGCTGCTCTGGCATTGGCGGCCGGAAAATCACATCCCACGGGGCGGCGGCGAATTCGTTGCGATAGCCCTGGCGAAAATCCCCGCCCGACACCTCGGTTACAAGCTCTTCCAGTACCTGGGGCTGCTTGCCCTCATGGGTTACTTTCGTCACCAGCCACAAGGCGTTCCAGTCTTCGCGCGGGTGACCGGCGAGCCTGAGGAACCGTCCGCTGACCAGAGCAGGTTCATCACCACTGCCACAGGCGACACGATAGTCGCTGCGATGACGCTCCAGGCCACGCTGTGCGAGGTATTTGCCATGGGCACGGTCGCTGAAGTGGCCGGGATAATCCTGCGCTTCGAGCTTGGGTAACTGCTCGCCAGACACCGCGCTTTCCAGCGCCAGGCTGGGTTTGCGAAAGTCATAGTCGCGCAGGTTGATTGCCGTGGCGCGCGTCTGCACCTGCACCGTAAACCGCTTGATCGCCGGGGTGTCCGCGACCATCCCGGAACCGGGAGTGTAAGGAGTAGGCTGATCCGCCTGGACAAAAACCGTCTGGTCATCGCCAAATACCAGCACATGCGCCTCGGCCGAATGCTGGAAGTGATAGTGAATGCCCAACTCGGCACACAGCCGCTGAATGAAGGCCAGATCAGTTTCGCCAAACTGCACGCAATACTCGCGCTCGGGGTAGGTGCCGCTGAGCCGGCACTCGAAGCGGTCGCTCTGGATCCCCTGCCCCTCCAGCACCTGCGCAACAATCTGCGGTACTGTCTTGTGCTGGAAAATACGCTGGTGACTGCTGTGCGCCAGATAGGCGAGCTGCGGTACAAGCGTCATTTGATAACGCGTCAGTCGGCGCCCTGAATCACCTTGCGCCACTCGGTGAACCAGACCATGAACGCCATGGCCACGATCATCAAATCCGAGATACACCGGGTGATGCAGCAGACTTTCCAGGTCTAGATCGGGCTGCTCGGCGACCAGTTCGAGTTCAAAACGGTAGGGTTGGCTGATGGACTCACACCCATGAACTCGAACACCTTGAGTTCACTGGGCTCCCCATCGAGGGTCAGGGTGAAGGCACTTTGATTGGCAGGAGCGAACATCCGGTGTTTCTCTGCGAGGGATAGGTGGCAGATTCTGCACCACCGTTTCACCTTGCTGAACACACCCCAAACAAATCAGTAAAACCCTACATGCACGCGCCAGAGCTTTCTTCAGTCCGACGTAAAGCACTCACAAAAAAAGGCCCGCCATCCGTAGGACGCGGGCCTTTTTTTCATTTCGTAGGGCGCTTCACGCCCGTCGAATTACTTATTGAGGTTGTAGTCTTTTTCCGCCGCATCAAAGCGCTCAACCATGCCCGCAGTCGGTGCGCCCATCTTGCTCACGAAGTAAATCGCGAGGCTGGCGAAGATGAAGCCAGGGATGATTTCGTACAAACCCAGCAATTCGAATTGTTTCCACACGATCACGGTGATCGCGCCGACCAGGATACCGGCCAGTGCGCCGTCGCGGGTCATGCCTTTCCAGATTACCGAGATCAGCACCACAGGACCGAACGCAGCGCCGAAGCCAGCCCAGGCGTAGCTCACCAAGCCCAATACACGGTTTTCCGGGTTGGCAGCCATGCCGATGGCGATCAGGGCAACCAGCAGCACCATCAGGCGACCGACCCATACCAGCTCAATCTGGGAGGCGTTTTTGCGCAAGAAGGTTTTGTAGAAGTCTTCGGTCAGGGCGCTGGAACACACCAGCAATTGGCAGCTCAAGGTGCTCATCACGGCAGCCAGGATGGCCGACAGCAGCACACCGGCAACCCATGGGTTGAACATCAGCTTGGCCAGCTCAATGAACACACGTTCGTGGTTCTCGGTCACAGGACCTGCCACTTCCGGATGCGCCGAGAAGTAAGCGATGCCGAAGAAACCCACCGCCACGGTGCCGGCCAGGCACAGGATCATCCAGGTCATGGAGATGCGACGTGCCTTGGCAATTGACTTCACCGAATCCGCCGCCATGAAACGCGCAAGGATGTGCGGCTGGCCGAAGTAACCCAGGCCCCAGCCCATCAGCGAGACGATGCCGATGAAGGAGGTGTTTTTCAGCATGTTGAAGTTGTCAGGGTTCTTGGCTTCGATCGCCAGGAAGGCGGTGTCAACGCCCCCGGTGGCGAGCAGCACGATGATCGGCGTAAGAATAAGCGCGAAGATCATCAGCGTGGCTTGTATGGTATCGGTCCAGCTCACTGCCAGGAAACCACCGACGAAGGTGTAGGCAATGGTCGCTGCAGCACCGGCCCACAGCGCGGTCTCGTAGGACATGCCGAAGGTGCTTTCGAACAGGCGTGCACCGGCCACGATGCCGGAGGCGCAGTAAATGGTGAAGAACACCAGGATCACCACGGCGGAGATGATCCGCAGCAGGCCGCTTTTATCTTCGAAACGGCTGGAGAAGTAATCCGGCAGGGTCAGGGCGTCACCGTTGTGCTCGGTCTGGACCCGCAGGCGACCGGCGACGAACAGCCAGTTGAGGTAGGCACCGACGATCAAGCCGATGGCGATCCAGCTTTCCGACAGGCCGGACATGTAGATTGCGCCCGGCAGGCCCATCAACAACCAGCCGCTCATATCGGAAGCGCCGGCCGACAAGGCAGTCACCACGCTACCGAGGCTACGGCCGCCCAGGATGTAATCGGAAAGGTTGTTGGTGGAGCGATAGGCTATGAAGCCGATCAGTACCATTGCTGCGATATAGATCACGAATGTGATCAGGGTTGGATTACTAACGCTCATAAGAGTGACGCCCTGGCTTTGTTTTTATGTAGCGACGGTCTGTCAGACGACCACCCACTAAGAGTAGGTTAGACGTAGCTGCGTGCCGCGCATTTATGACTGACGTTTCCCCAGGAAAGCCGTCAGCCGATGAACCGACTCGCGGGAGTGGTTGCACCTTGGCCCCGAATGCTATTCAACAAACCAAATAAGGTGCAACCAGTTTCGCGAGAATAAGTTGCACCTTGATGCAAAAAGTGCAAAACACTCTGTTTTTGCTACTTTTCGGAGCAAGAACAGCCAATCTCAGAAGCAAACGCACCAAGACAGAGCCGATTCCGCCGGGGGCCATTTTATTTCATGTACCCGTGCGAAAATTTCATGCATAAAAAGGGTTGCACCCGGTTGCACCTCTGCATGCGCAAAGCTAATCTTGCCGCCAGCTGATGCCACTCGGTAGTGGCACCCATGAGGATAAAAAAATGGCTACGACCACCCTTGGGGTCAAACTTGACGACCCAACCCGCGAGCGCCTCAAGGCTGCCGCGACCTCCATTGATCGCACGCCGCACTGGCTGATCAAGCAGGCGATTTTCAATTACCTGGAGAAACTGGAGGGTGGTGCAACCCTGCCTGAGCTCAATGGCTTGAGCAGCAAGGACACAGACGACGCAGGCGAGGTCCAGAACGACCACGCCCACCAATGCTTCCTTGAGTTCGCCGAGAGCATTCTGCCGCAGTCCGTACTGCGCGCCTCGATCACCGCCGCTTACCGCCGCCCAGAGCCGGAAGTGGTGCCGATGCTGATCGAGCAGGCTCGCCTGCCAGCGCCTATGGCCGAGGCCACCAACAAGCTCGCCGCCTCGATTGCCGAGAAGCTGCGTAACCAGAAAAGTGCTGGCGGCCGTGCAGGGATTGTTCAGGGCCTGTTGCAGGAATTTTCCCTGTCTTCCCAGGAAGGCGTGGCGCTGATGTGCCTGGCCGAAGCGCTGCTGCGCATCCCGGACAAAGGCACCCGTGACGCACTGATCCGCGACAAGATCAGCACCGGCAACTGGCACCCGCACGTGGGCAACAGTCCATCGCTGTTCGTTAACGCCGCCACCTGGGGCCTGCTGCTGACCGGCAAATTGGTCGCCACGCATAATGAGGCAGGTTTGACCTCGTCCCTGAGCCGCATCATCGGCAAGAGCGGCGAACCGATGATCCGCAAGGGCGTCGACATGGCTATGCGCCTGATGGGCGAGCAGTTCGTCACCGGCGAAACCATCGCCGAAGCCCTGGCTAACGCGAGCAAATTCGAAGCCAAGGGTTTCCGTTATTCCTACGACATGCTCGGTGAAGCCGCGCTGACTGAGCACGACGCGCAGAAGTACCTGGCCTCGTACGAACAAGCCATTCACTCCATCGGCAAAGCCTCCCACGGCCGTGGGATTTATGAAGGCCCGGGCATCTCCATCAAGCTGTCGGCACTGCACCCGCGTTACAGCCGTGCTCAGTACGAACGCGTGATGGATGAGCTGTACCCGCGCCTGCTGTCCCTGACGCTGCTGGCCAAGCAATATGACATCGGCCTGAACATCGACGCCGAAGAAGCAGACCGCCTGGAGCTGTCGCTCGACCTGCTGGAACGCCTGTGCTTCGAGCCGCAACTGATCGGCTGGAACGGCATCGGTTTCGTGATCCAGGCCTACCAGAAGCGTTGCCCGTATGTGATCGACTACGTCATCGACCTGGCACGCCGCAGCCGCCATCGTCTGATGATCCGCCTGGTAAAAGGCGCGTACTGGGACAGCGAGATCAAGCGCGCCCAGGTTGAAGGCCTTGAAGGCTACCCGGTGTACACCCGCAAGGTTTACACCGACGTTTCCTACATTGCCTGCGCACGCAAGCTGCTGTCGGTGCCGGAAGTCATCTACCCGCAGTTCGCCACGCACAACGCCCACACACTGTCGGCTATCTACCACATTGCGGGTCAGAACTATTACCCCGGCCAGTACGAGTTCCAATGCCTGCACGGTATGGGCGAACCACTGTACGAGCAGGTTGTAGGCAAGGTGTCCGAGGGTAAGCTCAACCGTCCGTGCCGCGTGTACGCACCGGTGGGTACCCACGAAACACTGCTGGCTTACCTGGTGCGTCGCCTGCTGGAAAACGGCGCGAACACCTCGTTCGTCAACCGCATCGCCGACCAGTCCATCTCGATTCAGGAGCTGGTGGCCGATCCAGTGGCCAGCATCGAGCAAATGGCTACGCTGGAAGGCGGCTTCGGCCTGCCGCACCCGCGCATCCCTTTGCCGCGTGACCTGTATGGCAGCGACCGCGCCAACTCGGCCGGTATCGACCTGGCCAACGAACACCGCTTGGCCTCGCTGTCCTGCGCCCTGCTGGCGACCGCTCACAACAACTGGAAAGCGGCGCCCATGCTCGGTTGCGCCTCCAGCAATGAAGCAGCGGCACCGGTACTGAACCCGTCCGACCTGCGTGATGTGGTCGGCCATGTGCAGGAAGCCACTGTCGAAGACGTCGACAACGCTATCCAATGCGCCATCAATGCAGGCCCGATCTGGCAGGCCACCCCGCCCGCCGAACGTGCCGCGATCCTGGAACGCGCCGCCGACCTGATGGAAGGCGAGATCCAGCCACTGATGGGTCTGCTGGCCCGTGAAGCCGGCAAGACCTTCGCCAACGCGATCGCTGAAGTGCGCGAAGCCGTGGACTTCCTGCGTTACTACGCCGTGCAAGCGCGTAACGATTTCACCAACGACGCCCACCGCCCACTGGGCCCGGTGGTGTGCATCAGCCCGTGGAACTTCCCGTTGGCGATTTTCAGTGGTCAAGTCGCCGCGGCACTGGCTGCCGGCAACCCGGTACTGGCCAAGCCTGCCGAGCAAACGCCGCTGGTGGCCGCCCAAGCCGTGCGCATCCTGCTCGAAGCCGGTATTCCGGAAGGCGTGCTGCAATTGCTGCCGGGTCAAGGCGAGAGCGTGGGTGCGCGCCTGGTCGGTGATGATCGCGTCAAAGGCGTGATGTTCACCGGCTCCACTGAAGTCGCACGCCTGCTGCAACGCAATGTCGCCGGTCGCCTGGATGCCCAGGGCCGTCCGATTCCGCTGATCGCCGAAACTGGCGGCCAGAACGCGATGATCGTCGACTCCTCGGCGCTGACTGAACAAGTGGTCATCGACGTGGTGTCCTCGGCCTTCGACAGCGCCGGCCAACGCTGCTCGGCCCTGCGCGTACTGTGCCTGCAGGAAGATTCAGCAGAGCGTGTGATCGAAATGCTCAAGGGCGCCATGGCGGAATGCCGCTTGGGTAACCCGGAGCGTTTGTCCGTCGACATCGGCCCGGTGATCGACGCCGAAGCCAAGGCCGGCATCGAGAAACACATTCAGGCCATGCGCGACAAAGGCCGCAATGTGTATCAGGTGGCTATCGCTGATGGCGAAGAGATCAAGCGTGGCACCTTCGTGATGCCAACCCTGATTGAGCTGGAAAGCTTCGACGAACTGCAACGCGAGATCTTCGGCCCGGTGCTGCACGTGGTGCGCTACAAGCGCAAAGAGATCGACCAGCTCATCGGCCAGATCAACGCTTCTGGCTATGGCCTGACCCTGGGCGTGCACACGCGCATCGACGAGACCATCGCCAAGGTGATCGACAACGTCAATGCCGGTAACGTCTACGTGAACCGCAACATCGTCGGCGCCGTGGTCGGCGTGCAACCGTTCGGCGGCGAAGGCCTGTCGGGTACTGGCCCGAAAGCCGGTGGCCCGCTGTACCTGTACCGCCTGTTGTCGACGCGCCCTACGGATGCCATTGAGCAATCCTTCGTACGCGGCGACGCATTGGCCGCGCCGGACGTGCGCCTGCGCGATGCCATGAGCCAGCCGCTGACAGCCCTGAAAACCTGGGCCGACAGCAATAAGTTCAGCGACCTGAGCGCCCTGTGCAGCCAATTCGCCGCGCAATCGCAAAGCGGTATCACCCGCCAACTGGCCGGCCCGACCGGCGAGCGCAACAGCTACGCCATCCTGCCCCGCGAGCACGTACTGTGCCTGGCGGACGTGGAAGGCGACCTGTTGACTCAACTGGCGGCGGTATTGGCGGTGGGCGGTTCGGCGGTATGGCCAGAAACCGAGCTGACCAAGGCGTTGTTCTCACGCCTGCCTAAAGACATTCAGGCGAAGATCAAGCGCGTGGCCGACTGGACCAAGGATGAAGTAGTGTTTGACGCGGTTCTGCATCACGGTGATTCCGACCAGCTGCGAGCGGTGTGCCAGCAAGTGGCCCAGCGCGGTGGCGCAATTGTTGGGGTGCATGGTTTGTCGCAAGGCGAAACGGCGATTGCGCTGGAGCGTTTGGTGATTGAGCGTGCGTTGAGTGTTAACACGGCGGCGGCGGGTGGCAATGCCAGCCTGATGACTATCGGTTAAGCAGCAGCCGCCAGTTTAAGCTACAAGCTGCAAGTAAAAGCACGCCGCTCTTACTTGTAGCTTGAAGCTTGTGCCGCCCCATCACCCCCATCTATCTTCCTTCCCCGTTTTTATCAGCGCTCCTAGACTGCGGCATACTTTTCTACAGGTAATCCGCCATGTCCGAGACGCTGCTCAGTTCCCGCAATCTGGCTTTCGAGCTCTACGAAGTCCTCGATGCAGAGGGCCTGACCCAGCGCGAGCGGTTTGCCGAGCACAATCGCGAAACCTTCGATGCGGCCATCAGCACCGCGCGCAACATCGCCGAAAAGTATTTCGCCCCCCACAACCGCAAGAACGACGAGAACGAACCGCGCTACGAGAACGGCGCAGCCATCCTGATCCCGGAAGTCAAACCGGCGGTGGATGCCTTCCTTGAAGCCGGCTTCCTCAACGCGGCCCGCAGCTTCGAAGCAGGCGGCATGCAACTGCCCACCCTGCTGTCTCAAGCCTGTTTTGCGCACTTCCAGTCAGCGAACGCGGCGTCCACTTCCTACCCATTCCTGACCATGGGCGCCGCCAACCTGATCGAAAGTTTCGGCACCGACGATCAGAAACAACGCTTCCTGCAACCGATGATCGACGGCCGATTCTTCGGCACCATGGCCCTGACCGAACCCCATGCGGGCTCGTCGCTTTCGGATATTCGTACGCGCGCGGAGCCTTCGGCTGACGGCACCTATCGACTCAAGGGCAACAAGATCTTCATCTCCGGTGGCGACCACCCGCTGTCGGAAAACATCGTGCACATGGTGCTGGCCAAGCTGCCGGATGCGCCCGCTGGGGTGAAGGGCATTTCGTTGTTTATCGTGCCCAAGTTCCTGGTCAACGACGATGGCAGCCTGGGCGAGCGCAACGACGTGCTGCTGGCGGGGCTGTTCCACAAGATGGGCTGGCGCGGGACTACGTCAACCGCGCTCAACTTCGGCGATAACGGTAGTTGCGTCGGCTATCTGGTGGGCAAACCGCACCAGGGTCTGAGCTGCATGTTCCAGATGATGAACGAAGCGCGCATCGGCGTCGGCATGGGAGCGGTGATGCTCGGTTATGCCGGCTACCTCTACTCGCTGGAATACGCCCGCGAACGCCCGCAAGGTCGCCTGCCCGACAGCAAAGACCCCACAACGGCTCCGGTCTCGATCATTCAGCACGCAGACATCAAGCGCATGCTGCTGACCCAAAAATCCTACGTGGAAGGCGCCTTCGACCTTGGCCTCTACGCTGCACGGCTGTTCGACGACACCACCACCCTGGAAACCGAAGCTGAGCGCAAGCACGCCCACGAACTGCTGGACCTGCTCACGCCTATCGTCAAATCCTGGCCTTCGGAGTTCTGCCTCAAGGCCAACGAACTGGCAATCCAGATTCTCGGCGGCCATGGCTACACCCGCGAGTACCCGGTGGAACAGTACTACCGCGACAACCGCCTGAACCCGATCCACGAAGGCACGCACGGGATCCAGTCCCTGGATTTACTGGGGCGCAAGCTCGCGCAGAACGGCGGCGCGGGGTTGAAGCAACTCATACGACTGATTGCCGAAACCGGTGCACGGGCGCAGGAATACCCAAGCCTGACCGCACTAAGGGAACCGCTGGAACAGTTGGTCAACCGCCTGCAAAGCGTCACCATCGGCCTGCTGACGGATCTCGCCCAAGGCAAGGTCAACAGCAGCCTGGCAAACTCGGCGCTGTACTTGAAGGTGTTCGGGCATACGGTGATTGGCTGGCGCTGGCTGGAACAGGCGATTCGCGCCGAAGAAGGATTGGCCAAGGGCAATGCGGCGGATGTGGCCTTTTATAAAGGCAAGCTCCAGGCCGCCCGGTACTTCCTGACCTGGGAAGTACCGAGCTGCCATCATGAACTGGCAATTCTGGAGGCACGCGATGACACGTGCCTGGGCATGCAGGATGAGTGGTTCTAAGGCGTACCGATCGCCTTGGAAATCACATCGACCGTGGCGCTGACTTGCTCTTGGTAACGGTCGAGTTCCTGCTGGTGAGCCTGCTGCATTTCGATCTGCTCGGCGCACAGGTTCAGCGCCGCCAGCACCAGTAGTTTGTCACCGATCAGGGTCGGGTACTTTTTCTTGGTGGTGGTAAGGGACGCCTTGAGCAGGGTCACGGCGTGCATCAGGGTTTTGTCTTCCCCGGCCGGAGCCTTGATCGAGTAATCCTCTCCGAGAATCGAAACGACCTTTATCCCTTCACTCATGCGTTGACAGGCCCTGCGCTCACACGCTCAACCAGCGCCTGGATACGGGCGGCGGTAGCGCCGTGCTTTTCTTCCTGCTCCATCAGGTTCAGTTGCAGGCTGTCGTTCTCATCCTTGGCGCGGGCCAATTCCGCTTTGAGGGATTCGGTGGTGCCCAGCAGATCCTGATTTTGTTGTACCAAGTCGCTGACGAGTTGTTCCAATTGGCTGAGGGATGCTTCTAACATTTTGATTTCTCTGGCTTTTCAAAGGGCGGTGACGATAAAGAAAATTCACCTCGGATGCCAGGGTTATCCCTGGCGCGCAGCCCGATTTTTAAGGGCCGGGCCGCACTTTCGAGCCTTAGTGACTGCAATTACCCGATCTGGTTCCTGAATCGGCCAAGACCCTCGTCAGGTGCGACAAAAACGCACACGCCCCTTTAGACTTTAGTCGTAAGACCGATAGAGAGGCACACACCGTCTCATGGCCGCACGGATCGCGCGTTCCCCCAGGATTCCCCCCCATGTCGCTTCGTAATATGAATATCGCTCCGAGAGCCTTCCTCAGCTTCGCGTTTATCGGCGCGTTGATGCTGTTTCTCGGTATTTTCGCGTTGAATCAGATGAGCAAGATCCGTGGCGCCACCCAAGACATCACCCTGTCCAGCGTGCCGAGCATCCGCGCCCTCGATGAATTCACCCAACTCACCTTGCGCCTGCGGGTGCTGTCCTATCGCTTGCTGACCAACCGCGAGCCGGACGTTCAGCAAAAGACCCTGGAAGCCTTCGAACTGCGCAACCAGCAGATCCGCACCGCGCAGGGCATTTACGAAAAACTGATCGACAGCAGTGAAGAGCGCTCGATCTACGACGAGTACATGCGCCTGCTTGCCCAGTACCAACAGATTGAAGCGCGCATGAAGAGCCTGTCGCGCGCCAACCAGATCGAAGAGCTGCGCACCCTGCTCAACACTGAGCTGTTGAGCAACTCCGAGCAGGTCAACACCGTGCTCAACCGCCTGCTGGACTACAACAACAAGGCCGCCCTTAACACCAACCAACAGGCCGAAGACCATTACAACATGGCCTTCAACTGGGTGATTGGGCTGCTGATTATCGCCACGACACTGACGATGCTGTTCGCCTGGCTGCTGACCCGCAGCATCACCCTGCCCATTTCCCAGGCACTGGAAGCGGCGGAAGAAGTGGCCGAAGGCAACCTGACGCGCCCGATCAAAGTCGACGGCAACGACGAAGCCGGGCGCCTGCTGGCCGCCATGGCCAAGATGCAGGACAAACTGCGCGACACCCTGCAACGCATCGCCGGTTCCGCTACCCAACTCGCATCGGCTGCCGAAGAGCTGAACGCGGTCACCGACGAAAGCGCCCGCGGCCTGACTCAGCAAAACACCGAAATCGAACAAGCCGCCACTGCGGTGAATGAGATGACCAGCGCTGTCGAAGAAGTCGCACGCAATGCGGTGAGCACCTCCGAAGCTTCGCGCAACGCCACCACCTCTGCCGGTGATGGCCGTGATTTGGTGCAGGAAACCGTCAGCGCCATCGAACGCATGAGCGGCGACGTACAGGCCACCGCCACGCTGATCGGCGACCTGGCCAATGAGTCGCGCGATATCGGCAAGGTGCTCGACGTGATTCGCGGCCTGGCGGACCAGACCAACCTGCTGGCCCTTAACGCTGCGATTGAAGCGGCGCGCGCCGGTGAAGCCGGACGAGGCTTTGCGGTGGTTGCCGACGAAGTACGCGCACTCGCCCATCGCACCCAGCAGTCGACCAGCGAAATCGAGCGGATGATCGGCAGCATCCAGGCCGGTACAGAGCATGCGGTGGATTCGATGCGCAACAGCACGGAACGCGCTGAGTCGACCCTGAACATCGCCAAAGGCGCGGGGATGTCGCTGGACACGATCAATACCGCGATTGTCGAGATCAACGAGCGCAACCTGGTCATCGCCAGCGCGGCGGAAGAACAGGCACAAGTGGCGCGGGAAGTGGACCGTAACCTGGTGAACATTCGCGATCTGTCGGTGCAGTCGGCGACCGGTGCCAGCCAGACCAGCGCGGCGAGCAGTGAGCTCTCACGGTTGGCGGTGGACTTGAATGGGATGGTGGGGCGATTCCGCCTCTAACTGACTCGCCTCAGTCAAAATGGGGGAGCGGGCTTGCGCGCGAATGCAGTGGTTCAGTCAGCCTATCTTTAGCTGATGTACCGCATTCGCGAGCAAGCCCGCGCCCACATTAGATCTACATGAATCAGAAGAACCTTTTTGACAGCGCAGCAATTCAACAGGTTAGAATCGCTGGCACGCAGACTGCATGGTCAGTTTGCGCCCCGTCTTGTTTGCTCATGGAGTACTGCCTTTGAATGCGACGACCATCAACAGCCTGTTCTTGATCGGCGCGTTGCTGGTGAGTGCGAGCATTCTGGTGAGTTCTCTTTCGTCCCGCCTGGGGATTCCGATCCTGGTGATCATCCTGGCCGTGGGGATGCTGGCCGGCGTTGATGGCGGCGGCATCATTTTCGATAACTACCCGACCGCCTACCTGGTGGGCAACCTCGCCCTGGCGGTGATCCTGCTCGATGGCGGCTTGCGTACCCGGGTCGCAAGTTTCCGTGTGGCACTCTGGCCGGCGTTGTCACTGGCCACGGTGGGGGTGTTGATTACCACCGGCCTCACCGGTATGGCTGCGGCCTGGCTGTTTGACCTCAATATCATCCAGGGCCTGTTGATCGGTGCCATCGTCGGCTCCACGGACGCCGCAGCGGTATTCTCGCTGTTGGGCGGTAAAGGCCTCAACGAGCGGGTCTCCGCCAGCCTGGAAATTGAATCCGGCAGCAACGACCCGATGGCGGTGTTCCTCACTGTCACGTTGATCGACATGATTGCCAGTGGCCAGACCGGCCTGCACTGGAGCCTGCTGACGCACCTGCTCCGCGAGTTCGGCATCGGCGGTATCGTCGGCTTGGGCGGCGGCTGGCTGATGCTGCAGATGGTCAACCGGATCAGCCTGGCCAACGGCCTGTACCCGATCCTGGTGATCGCCGGCGGCCTGTTCGTCTTCGCCCTGACCAACGCCCTGCACGGCAGTGGCTTCCTCGCCGTTTACCTGTGTGGCCTGGTGATCGGCAACCGCCCGGTGCGCAGCCGTCACGGCATTTTGCATATGCTCGACGGCATGGCGTGGCTGGCTCAGATCGGCATGTTTTTGGTGCTGGGCCTATTGGTCACGCCCCACGAATTGCTGCCCATTGCCCTCCCGGCGCTGGGCCTTGCACTGTGGATGATCCTGTTTGCGCGGCCGCTGTCGGTGATGGTTGGCCTGCTGCCGTTCAAGGCGTTTCACGGCCGCGAAAAAGCCTTTATCGCCTGGGTCGGCCTGCGCGGTGCGGTCCCGATCATTCTGGCGGTGTTCCCGCTGATGGCCGGCCTGCCGCATGCGCAGCTGTACTTCAACCTGGCGTTCTTTATCGTGCTGGTCTCGCTGCTCGTGCAGGGCACAAGCCTGCCGTGGGTGGCCAAGCTGCTCAAGGTCACCGTACCGCCGGACCCGGCGCCGATCTCCCGTGCGGCCTTGGAAGTGCATGTCACCAGCGAGTGGGAGCTGTTCGTCTACCGCCTGGGCGCAGAAAAATGGTGCATTGGCGCCGCCCTGCGTGAGCTGAAAATGCCTGAGGGCACGCGGATCGCCGCCCTGTTCCGCGGTCAACAACTGCTCCATCCGTCGGGTAGTACGGTGCTGGAAGTCGATGATTTGCTCTGTGTGATCGGCCACGAACACAACCTGCCGGCCCTGGGCAAACTCTTCAGCCAGGCGCCGCAACGCGGTTTGGATTTGCGTTTCTTCGGCGACTTCGTACTGGAAGGCGACGCCCAGCTGGGCGCGGTTTCCGCCCTGTACGGCTTGAAGCTGGAGGGCATCGACCCGGACATGCCGCTGAGCCGCTTCATCACCCAGAAAGTCGGCGGTGCGCCAGTCGTAGGCGACCAGGTGGAGTGGAACAACACCATCTGGACCGTCGCTGTCATGGACGGGAACAAGATCGGCAAAGTCGGCGTCAGATTCCCCGAAGGAAGTCGCCCGGGTCCCGGACTCTTCCTCTAAACTGCGGGGCGACAGCTCGCCCCCATTTTTTCATTTCGCTCGACCGGTCTCTATGCCAACTCTGCGCACATTTCTCGCCACTGCCCTGCTGGGCTTGACCCTCTGTGTCGGTACCGTCCACGCGGCCGACCCGCCCAGCGCCGACGCCATCCAGCAAACCCTGGACAAACTGCCCGACCGTAAGCTGCCCGACGCCGATATGAAAGCGTTGCAGGCGATCCTGCAACAGACCCTGACGTACCTGGACAATAAGCAGGACTATGAGCAGCGCCTCATCGACCTCAAGCGCCAGCTGGAAGACGCCCCGCGCCAGACCACAGAGAACCAGCGCGAACTGACGCGGCTCAAGGCCACCAAGGTCGTCCCGGTCGCCCAACGCTACGCCACCCTGCCGGTACCGCAGCTCGAGCAATTGCTGGTGCAGCGCAGTACCCAGCAGGGCGACCTGCAAAAAGAGCTGGCCGACGCCAACAGCCTGTCCATCGCCGCCCAGACCCGGCCCGAGCGCGCCCAGACTGAAATCAGCAGCAGCCAGACGCGCATCCTGCAGATCAACTCGATCCTCAAGGCCGGCAAAGACAACGGCAAAACCCTCAATGCCGATCAGCGCAACCAGCTCAACGCTGAACTCGCCGCCCTGAACGCACTGATCCCCTTGCGCCGCCAGGAACTGGCAGGCAACAGCCAACTGCAAGACCTGGGCAACAGTCAGCACGACCTGATCCAGGAAAAAACCGCGCGCCTGGAGCAAGAAATCCAGGACCTGCAAACCCTGATCAACCAAAAGCGCCTGGCCCAATCCCAGCAGACCGTCACCCAGCAATCCATCGAAGCGCAAAAAGCTGGCGGCAGCAGCCTGCTGGCCACGGAAAGCGCGGCCAACCTCAAGCTCTCCGACTACCTGCTTAAAAGCACTGACCGCCTCAACGACCTGACCCAGAAAAACCTGCAAACCAAGCAGCAACTGGACACAGTCACCCAGAGCGATTCGGCCCTGGACGAGCAGATCAACGTGCTCAAGGGCAGCCTGCTGCTGTCCAAGATCCTCTACAAACAGAAACAGGCGCTGCCGCGCCTGACGGTAGACCGTGACCTGGCGGATGACATCGCCAACATTCGCTTGTATCAGTTTGAGGTCAACCAGCAGCGCGAGCTGATCAGCTCGCCCAGCGCCTATGTGGATAACTTGCTGGCTAACCAGGCGCCAGAAGATGTCACCCCGCAACTGCGCCGCACGTTGCTGGAACTGGCCATCACCCGCAGCGACCTGCTGGAGCGCCTGAGCCGAGAGCTGAGCTCGCTGCTGAATGAATCCATCACGTTGCAACTGAACCAGAAACAACTGCTCAGCACCGCCACCGCACTGCGGGCGACGCTGGATGAGCAGATGTTCTGGATCCCCAGCAACAAGCCGCTGGACACCGAGTGGCTGGAAACTGTCCCGGCGCACCTGAGCAAGCAAGTCGCCACCCTGCCCTGGGCCTCCAGCATCAGCGAATTGTATGACGGCCTGACCCAGCGCCCGCTGCTGTTCCTGCCACTGCTGCTGGTGATCGGTGCCCTGCTGTGGCGACGCAAAGCCCTGTATCAGCGCCTGAGCAAGGTCCACCTGGACATCGGCCACTTCAAGCGCGACAGCCAGTGGCACACGCCGCAGGCCATCCTGATCAATATCCTGCTGGCGATGCCGGTGGCGCTGGGCCTGGCGCTGTGCGGCTATGCACTGCAAATTGACGCCCGTGGGCAGAACGCCAACCTCGGCGCAGCGTTGCTGCAAATCGCCCAGGCCTGGCTGGTCTTCTACACCGCTTATCGCATCCTGGCGCCGGGTGGCGTGGCGCAATTGCACTTCCGCTGGGAAAAACCCCAAGTCGAATTCCTGCAAGGCTGGATACGCAAGCTCGGTCTGGTGGTGCTGGCGCTGGTGGCCGTCGTGGCGATCGCCGAGCACCAGCCGGCGGCGCTGGCGGACGATGTGCTGGGCATTGGCGTGGTGCTCACGTGCTATGCGCTGATGGCCTGGTTGCTGGGTCGCCTGCTGCTCAACAGCCCAACCCATGAAAAAGCCTCACTGTTTCGCAAGGCCATCGGCCTGCTGTTTACCGCCTTGCCCGTCGCCCTGTTTATCGCCGTGTGCTTTGGCTATTACTACACCGCGCTCAAGCTCAGCGACCGCTTGATCAACACCCTGTACCTGCTGATGTTCTGGCTGGTGATCGAGGCCACCTTTGTACGCGGCCTGGGCGTTGCGGCGCGGCGACTGGCCTATGCGCGGGCACTGGCTAAACGCCAGGCCGCCAAGGAAGCCGGTGAAGGCGAAGCGGTGATCGAAGAGCCGACCCTGGACATCGAGCAGGTCAACGAGCAGTCGATGCGACTGATCCGCCTGGCCTTGCTCGGCGGCTTTATCGCGGCGTTGTACTGGGTGTGGTCGGACCTGATCTCGGTATTTTCCTACCTGGACAACGTCACCCTGTACGAATACACCAGCGGCACGGGTGCGAATATCAGCATGGTGCCGATCAGCATCGGCGATTTCATCGGCGCGTTGATCATCATCGGCATTACCTTCGCACTGGCGCGCAACCTACCCGGTCTGCTCGAGGTGCTGGTACTGTCCAAACTGGAGCTGGCCCAAGGCAGCGCCTACGCGACGACCACGCTGTTGTCGTATGTGATTGCCGGCATCGGTTTTGTCTCCACCCTCTCCACCCTTGGCGTGAGCTGGGACAAGTTGCAATGGCTGGTGGCGGCGCTGTCCGTGGGGTTGGGCTTTGGTATGCAGGAGATCTTCGCCAACTTTATCTCCGGCATCATGATCCTGTTCGAACGCCCGGTGCGCATCGGCGACACCATCACCATCGGCAACCTGTCGGGCACGGTGAGCAAAATCCGCATCCGCGCCACGACGATCACCGACTTTGACCGCAAGGACATCATTGTCCCGAACAAAACCTTCATTACCGGGCAACTGATCAACTGGTCGCTGACCGATACCATCACCCGGGTCACCCTGAAGCTGGGCGTGGACTACGGCTCCGATCTGGACTTGGTGAAGGAGTTGTTGCTCAAGGCTGCCAGGGAAAACCCACGCGTGTTGAAGGAACCGGAACCGCTGGTGTACTTCCTCAACTTCGGTGAAAGCGCCCTCGACCACGAACTGCGCATGCACGTGCGCGACCTGGGCGACCGCAACCCCGTGCTGGATGAGGTCAACCGCTACATCAACCGTGAGTTCAAGAAACAGCACATCAACATCTCGTTCCGGCAGATGGAGGTATACCTCAAGAACATGCACGGCAAGGAATACAAATTGGTGCCTGCCGAAGACGAGCACAAGACCATGGCCGTGCCTGCCCCTGAGCAGGACGCCCCCGAGCCGCCACCCGGCAAAGTCGACGATGCGCCGGAGCCGCCGCCGAGCAAACTCGACTAACGGTGCTATCCCCAGCAGAATGCCAGGACATTCTGCTGGAGATGGCCGGTGAAAGCCCTCGACGAACTGACCTTCGACAACCGCTTCGCACGCCTGGGCGACGCGTTCTCAACCCACGTACTGCCTGAACCCCTCGACGCACCGCGTCTGGTAGTGGCGAGTAACGCTGCCATGGCATTGCTCGACCTCGACCCGGCCGTGGCCGAAACGCCGGTGTTTGCCGAGCTGTTTGGCGGGCACACGCTGTGGGCCGAAGCGGAGCCACGGGCGATGGTCTATTCCGGGCATCAGTTCGGTGGCTACACCCCGCAATTGGGCGATGGCCGTGGGTTGTTGCTGGGTGAGGTGTATAACGAGGCCGGCGAGCACTGGGACCTGCACCTCAAGGGTGCCGGTATGACGCCTTACTCACGCATGGGTGATGGGCGCGCCGTGTTGCGGTCTTCGATCCGCGAGTTTTTGGCCTCCGAAGCGCTGCATGCGCTGGGTATCCCCAGCAGTCGCGCACTGTGCGTGATCGGCTCCGATACCCCGGTGTGGCGTGAGAAGCAGGAACGCGGCGCGATGGTGCTGCGCATGGCGCCGAGCCATATCCGCTTCGGGCATTTCGAGTATTTCTATTACACCAAAAAGCCCGAACAGCAGGCGCTTTTGGCCGAACACGTATTGAACCTGCATTACCCCGAGTGCCGCGAACAACCAGAGCCTTACCTGGCCATGTTCCGCGAAATCGTCGAGCGCAACGCCGAATTGGTCGCCAAGTGGCAGGCGTATGGCTTTTGCCATGGCGTGATGAATACCGACAATATGTCGATCCTGGGCATCACCTTCGACTTCGGACCGTTTGCGTTTCTCGATGACTTTGATGCGCACTTCATCTGCAACCACTCCGACCATGAAGGACGTTACTCCTTCAGCAACCAAGTGCCGATTGGGCAGTGGAACCTCAGTGCATTGGCACAGGCGTTGACGCCGTTTATCAGCGTCGACGCCTTGAAAGAAACGCTTGGGCTGTATCTGCCGTTGTATCAGGCGAATTACCTGGATTTGATGCGTCGCCGCATGGGGCTGACCACCGCTGAAGACGATGACCAGAAGCTGGTGGAGCGCTTGTTGCAACTGATGCAGAACAGTGGCGTTGATTACACGCTGTTCTTCCGCCGCCTGGGAGATGAGTCGGCGGCGCTGGCCGTGGCACGACTGCGCGACGACTTCGTCGACCTCGCCGGGTTTGATGCCTGGGCTGAGCTGTACAAGGCCCGCGTTGCGCGGGATGGGGAATATAGCGAAGAGCAGCGCCGCAAGCGGATGCACGCGGTGAACCCGCTGTACATCCTGCGCAACTACCTCGCGCAGAACGCAATCACTGCGGCCGAGTCGGGCGATTACAGCGAGGTGCGGCGACTGCACGAGGTGCTGAGCAAGCCGTTTGGGGAGCAGCCTGGTATGGAGCAATACGCACAGCGGCCGCCAGATTGGGGCAAGCATTTGGAGATTAGTTGTTCGTCGTAAACGCCTCAGATAAAGGTTTCTACTGATACGCCGAAGCGTTCAGCCAGCCAACGAATTTGCCGTATGTTGAGTTGGCGCTTTCCGCTCAACACCTCAGAGACGACCGATTGGGCGCCGACGCCCGGCAGGTCGCTCTGAGTGAGATTGTGTTCGCGCATCATGTATCGCAGCACATCGGCGCCGCTGGCGACGGGCATTGGGCGATGATCATGATCGTAGGCTTCGATCCAGTCGCTGAGGATATCTACCAAGCTCATCAGCGGACTGTCCTCATTTTCGCCGATCAGGCTCAATAACTCGTCCAACCCACATACCAGAGCGTCGTAGTCTTCCTCGTTTTCTGGTTTGCGCATCACGGGTGAAACAAATTGCCAGTGTTCGGCAGCTACTCGCATAAGCGCGCTCATCTGTTGTTTTCCTTCCATTTATCTTTCTCATAGTCGCGGTGATCAAGCAGATGCTTGATGTAGATGCGCTGCGCCCGATACTCCACGCCAGCAATCAACCTCAAGTTGTTGCCTCCAATATCGAAAATGTGAAACTCCCCGACCTTATCCGTGGCAGGGAACATGGCTTTCATCGCCGCGAAATCTTTGGGGTAATTTCGCCTCATTACCCGATACCACTGATCCAACGCTGTTGCTGAACGTGGCCACTTTTCCTTCGCTTCCCAGATCCTTTCTCGCTGATCACTCGCATGCAACATCCTTATCGCATCTTGCTATGAAGGTTAAACCCGAATTCCGAATATCTCAATTTGCGATAATCGCAAACAGACCGATGGTTCAAAACAGAACAGGCTCTGACAGCCTAGACAGCTGCCCACATCAGCACGGGCAAAACTGTGAGTGGATGAGTCCCCCCTCTCCCCGCCTTGATAAACACCTCGCCCGACTCCAGATACAGTCCATTGGCCACATCGAAGGAGCCCACCATGTCCGAACCTCTTGTAATCCCCTGCCCTCATTGCAACGGCCTCAACCGCATCCCCGGCGAACGCCTGAGTGACGCGCCCAAATGCGGGCGCTGCAAGCAGCCGGTGTTGTTGAGCAAGCCTTTCGAGTTGAAGCAAGGCGACTACGCCAGCCAGATCAAGGGCGACCTGCCCTTGCTGGTGGATGTGTGGGCCGACTGGTGCGGGCCGTGCAAGTCATTCGCGCCGGTGTTTGAGCAGGCCGCTGGGCAGCTGGAGGGCAAGTGCCGGTTGGCAAAGCTCGACAGTGAGGCCAATCAGCAGTTGTCGGCGCAGTTGGGGATTCGTTCGATTCCCAGCTTGATTCTGTTCAAGAATGGCCGCGAAGTGGTGCGTCAGAGCGGGGCGTTTCCGTTGCCGCAGTTGATGAGTTGGTTGCGTAGCCAGGGCGTCTAAACACGGTCGAATGTGGGAGCTGGCTTGCCTGCGATGACGGTGTGTCAGGCATTCTCTCTATTGAATGCTCCGGCCTCATCGCGGGTAAGCCCGGCTCCCACAAGGTTCTACGTTGCCTTTCAGGTCACGCGTTTTCCAGCAGGTTATGCAATTCCACAAACTGCTGCGTCAGCTTATGCCGAGGGTCGAGATGGATCAGCGGCTTGTTCTCCTGATGCGACTCACGCATGCGCACGGAGCTGGTCAGGTACACCGGCAGCACCGGCAACCCTTCTGCAATCAACTCATCGAGCATCTGCTGCGGCAAGCTCGCACGCGCCTGGAACTGGTTGACCACGATACCTTCCACTTCCAGGCCTTCGTTGTGGTCTTCCTTCAATTCTTCGATTTCAGCCAGCAGGCCGTACAGTGCCTGGCGGGAGAAGCTGTCGCAATCAAACGGTATCAGCACGCGATCGGCAGCAATCAGCGCCGAAACCGCATAAAAATTCAGCGCCGGCGGCGTATCCAGGTAAATCCGGTCGTAGTCTTCGCTCAGTTCGTCCAACAGCTTTCGCAGCTTGTTGATCTTGTGCTTGGCTTCAAGCTTGGGCTGCAGGTCTGCCAATTCCGCAGTGGCGGTGATCACATGCAGGTTGTCGAAAGGGGTTTCGTAGATATCGACTTTGTTTTTCTTGGAGAACGGCCCGGAAGACAGGGTCTGCTTGAAAAAATCCGCGATACCCATGGGGATGTCGTCGCCGGTCAGCCCGGTGAGGTATTGGGTTGAGTTGGCTTGTGCATCGAGGTCCACCAACAGGGTTCGATAGCCTTCACTGGCGCTGACCGCCGCCAGGTTGCAGGCGATGCTGGACTTGCCAACGCCGCCTTTTTGATTGAACACCACGCGCCGCATGGAAAAACCTCCGTGTATCAATGAATGCAGGAGTGTAGAGGGCTTAAGCGAATGTTCGCTACCTCGTTCATCCATCCCCGACAAACGAACAGGAAGGGCCCGACAATCCAAATCGGCGTGGGGTAAAGGACAATCTGTAAATCATCCCAACCAAATTGTTATCAGCCGTGAACAATTTTTTACCAATATTTGCTAGAACCCCACGGCACCCGGATAATGCGCGCCATTCGGCTATTGCTCCCTGTCCCGGTATTCGGGGCCACAAGTCGCACATGGAAGCCCGCAGGGGCGGGATACTTTCTCAGTGATCACTTTCAACATCGCCCAATGGCGCGCCTGGGCCCCTGGCCTGGAAAGCACGGATGAATGGCGTGCCTGGTGCCAGGCCCCGGTGTCTCTGCCTGTCAGCGAAGCCTGCCCCGACGTCTCGTTCCTGCCAGCCATGCAACGCCGCCGGCTGAGCCGCCTGGCGCGCATGGCGTTCAGCGTAGGCTGGCCGCTGGCCGAGGGCTTGCAGGACTTGCCACTGGTGTTTGTTTCCCGGCATGGCGAGACCCCGCGCACCCTCGACATTCTCAGCGACCTGGCCAACGACCAGCCACTGTCGCCAACCCAGTTCAGCCTGTCGGTGCATAACGCGGTGATTGGCCTGTGGTCGATCCTGCGCAATGAAACCAGCGAAATGACCGCCCTCGCGGCCGCGGGCGATGGCCTGGAACACGGCATGCTCGAGGCCGCCGCGCTGCTCAACGAAGGCGCGCCGGCCGTTTTGCTGGTGACTACCGAAGAACTGCCGCCCGAGGCCTACGCCAGCTGGATCGTTGACGCACCCTTTCCTTACGCCCTCGGCCTGTTGCTGACACCGGGCGACGAGTGGCAGTTGGAACTCAGCACCCGCACTGTCCAACTCACTCAAACCCAGTGGCCCCATGCCCTGAACCTGCTGCGCACCCTGCTCACCGAACAGGTCGCCTGCCAACATGCCTGGAAGAACCGCGTATGGAACTGGCAACGCAAACCCTGAACGACAAACCGCGAGACGCCTACTATTGGCGTCTGTTCGCCACCGCTGCCAGTTTCGCGCTGTTTGGCTTCGGAGGGCTGTGCCTGCGGTTGCTGGTGTTTCCCCTGCTCAGTTGCCTGCCAGGCAGCGCAGCAAGCCACAGGCGCCGCGCCCGCCACACCATCAGCTGGCTGTTCTGGTTCTTTATTCGCTTGATGCAACGCGCCGGCGTGCTGACCTATAGCGTCGACGGCGCGGAAAAACTCGGGCGCCCGGGCCAGATGATCATCGCCAACCACCCGTCGCTGATCGATGTGGTGTTTCTGATCGGCCTGGTGCGCCAGGCCAATTGCGTGGTCAAGCAGAGCCTGTGGCAGAACCCCTTTACCCGCGGGCCAGTGCGCGACGCGGGCTACATCAGCAACGACGGCAGCGCTGAAATGCTCGATGCCGCCGCCGATGCCCTGCGCGCAGGCCAGACCCTGATCATTTTCCCCGAGGGCACCCGCACCACACCCGGCGCGGCGCCTGCCTTTCATCGCGGCGGCGCCGCCATTGCGCTGCGGGGTGCGACAATCATCACCCCCGTGGTGATCAAGGTCAGCCCCACGACGCTGACCAAGGCCGAACCCTGGTATCGCATCCCGAAATGCCGCGTGCACTTCAGTTTGCGGGTGGGTGCCGATATAGAACCACAGGCGTTCGCAACACTGGGCCCCGCGCCCCAAGCCTCACGCAAGCTCAACGATTACCTGCACGACTATTTTTTTAAGGAGCTCGCCGAAGATGAGCGACAGACACTGCCTTGAGCACGACATAAAGATGCTGATCATCGAGGCCCTGGGCCTTGAAGACATCAGCGTCGACGACATCGGTAGCGAGCAAACCCTGTTCGGCGAAGGCCTCGGCCTGGATTCGGTAGACGCCTTGGAACTGGGCCTGGCAATCCAGAAAAAGTACGGCATCAAGATCGATGCCGACGCCAAGGACACCCGCAATCACTTCACCAACGTGGCCAGCCTTGCGGCGTATGTCACGGACAGACAGGCAGCTTGAGACCGGACCATGCAAACTCGTGACGATATCTTCAACACCTTGCGCGATGCCTTGGTGGAACTGTTTGAACTGCCGCCGGAACGCGTCACCCTTGACGCCAACCTGTACCAGGACCTGGAAATCGACAGCATCGACGCCGTCGACTTGATCGACCATATCAAGCGCCAGACCGGCAAGAAGATCGCCGCCGAAGAATTCAAGGCGGTACGGACCGTGAACGACGTGGTTGAGGCGGTTTACCGTCTGGTCCAGCCGGCCGCATGAGCCGCCTGATCGGCCTTGGCCTGTTGCTGGCGGGGCTGCTGTACCCATTTGCGGTGTATTACGGCACCGAGCACTTTGCACCGTGGCAATTCGGCCTGCTGCTGGGCGGCCTGTGGCTGCTGCGTGGGCTGACCGGTGCCCGACGCCCCGGCAGCCGCTGGATGGCGTTGGCGATCATCGTGTTTTGTTTAGCGCTGGCCTGGTTCGATAACCCGCAACTGTTGCGCTGGTACCCGAGCCTGGTCAGCGCGTTCATGTTGTCGCTGTTCGGTTTGAGCCTGAAATACGGCCCACCGATGGTCGAGCGCCTGGCGCGCATGACCGATCCGGTGTTGCCGCCCCACGCCATTGTGTATACCCGCCAGGTTACCGTGGTGTGGAGCGTGTTTTTTCTGTGTAATGGCCTGCTCGCCACTGCCCTCACCCTGTGGGCGCCGCTGAGCTGGTGGACGTTGTACAACGGCTTGATCGCCTACGGGCTGATGGGGCTGTTGTTTGCCGTGGAATGGCTGGTACGACAAAGGGTTCGAGGCCGCGTATGAATGGGTTGAAACTTGAGCACTTGCTGCTTGAGCCGCTGCAACAGCGTTTGGTCACCACCGAGCCTGAGATGAGTCATGCACAGCTGTGGGAGCAGTCCCTGAGCCTGGCGGCGGGCCTGCAAGCGCGGGGTACCCAGCGCCTGGCCGTGTACCTGGAAGATGCCGGCCTGCTGGCAATTGCTCTGCTGGGCGCATGGCGGGCCGGGGTCAGCGTGCTACTGCCCGCCGATTTGCAACCTCAAACCCGCCAACGCTGGGACGAGTCCGTTGATGCCTGGCTGACCGAAGCGGCTGACCTGGACGCGCTGTTTCAAACACCACTGCGCCCAGCCGCCCTTGATCTGGACAGCTGCCAACTGAGCCTGTGCACCTCCGGCTCCAGTGGCGAACCCAAGCGCATCGACAAGACGCTGCGCCAGCTGGCTAACGAAGTTGAGGCGCTGGAAACCCTGTGGGGCCCGGACCTTAAAGACGCCTGCATCATCGGCAGCGTGGCCACTCAACATATCTACGGCTTGCTGTTCCGAGTGCTCTGGCCGCTGTGCGCCGGGCGCACCTTTGTGCGCAAGCAGTTGGCTTTCCCTGAAGACATGCAGCGCGCGAGCCGCGAGCACGGACAATTTGCCTGGGTCGCCAGCCCAGCACTGCTCAAGCGCATGGGCGATAACCTCGACTGGCCGGCACTGAGCCAGGTGTCGCGGGTGTTTTCGTCCGGCGGCGCGCTGCCAGTGGACGCTGCCGGCAGCCTTTACGACCGTTTGCAGCAGTGGCCCACGGAAATCCTCGGCAGCTCGGAAACCGGCGGCATCGCCTGGCGCCAGGGTGCGCAGCCTTGGCAGCCGTTTGCCGACGTGCAACTGAGTCAGGATGCAGACGGCGCGCTGCGCATCGCCTCAAAGTATCTGCCTGAAGGGCATATCGAACAGACCGCCGACGCCGCGCGCATTCACGCCGATGGCCGTTTCGAACTGCTGGGCCGCTTGGATCGCATCGTCAAACTGGAAGAAAAACGTATTTCCCTGCCCATGCTAGAACACGCACTGATGGCCCATCCGTGGGTCGCCGAAACCCGCCTGGGCGTGGTGCAGGAAAACCGCGCCTCCCTCGGCGCCCTGGTGGTGCTGAGCGACGAGGGCCTGCATGCCCTGCGCAATCAGGGCCGGCGCACGCTCACCCAAACCCTGCGCCAACACTTGAGCCAGCATTGCGAAGCGCTGGCTCTGCCGCGTCGCTGGCGTTTGCTGAGGCAGTTACCGCTGAACAGCCAAGGCAAGCTGCCCCAGGCCGACGTCGAGTCGCTGCTGTTGGCGCCGCGCCCCAAGGCGCCCGACGTACTGGAGAAAGTCGAAGCCAACGGCGAATGGACCGCACAACTAAGCGTCCCGCCGGACCTGGCCTATTTCAGCGGGCACTTCCCGGTCACGCCGGTGCTGCCGGGCGTGGTGCAGGTGGAATGGGCGTTCAACCTGGGCCAGCAACTGCTCGATTTGCCGCCGACCTTTGCCGGAATGGAAGTGCTCAAGTTCCAGCAACTGGTACGCCCCGGCGACGCGATTGAACTGCACCTGCGCTTCGACCGGGAGCGCGGCAAGTTGTACTTCGCCTACCGCAACGGCGTCGCCGCCTGCTCCAGCGGCCGGATTTTGCTGAAGGCCGCGCATGCATAACCCGTGCGCCCTGATCCCGGTCTACAACCACGAAGCCGCCGTGCCGGCCGTGGTCCACAGCCTGTTGAACAGCGGCCTGCCCTGCCTGTTGGTGGACGACGGCAGCAGCCCCACCTGCGCGGCAGTGCTGGCGCAACTTGCCACCCTGGATAACGTCACCCTGCTCACCCTGCCCAACAACCAGGGCAAAGGCGGCGCGGTGATGGCGGGCTTTCGCGAAGCCGCACGCCTGGGCTTCAGCCACACGCTGCAAGTGGACGCCGACGGCCAGCACGACCTGCGCGAAGTCGAGACGTTTGTCGACACCTCGCGCAGGCACCCCGATGCGATTATCTGCGGCTACCCCGAATACGACGACAGCGTGCCCAAGGGCCGTTTGTACGCGCGCTACCTGACCCACGTGTGGGTGTGGATCAACACCTTGTCGCTGCAGATTCGCGATTCGATGTGCGGCTTTCGCGTGTACCCACTGGCGCCGGTGCTGGCGCTGATGGACTCGGCCTACATTGGTACGCGCATGGACTTCGACTCGGACATCCTGGTGCGCCTGGCCTGGCGCAACCAGCCGATGCGCTGGCTGCCAACCCAGGTGCACTACCCCGCTGACGGCTTGTCGCACTTTCGTTTGTTACGCGACAACGTCCGTATCTCGGCCATGCACACCCGACTGTTCTTCGGCATGCTGATCCGTGCGCCGATGATCCTGTGGCGACGGTGGCAGGCATGAGCGATCGCAACAAACACTGGGCTGACCGTGATGAACGCGGCAGCTATTGGCTGATGAAGCTCACGGCCTTCGCCGCCAAGGTACTCGGCCGTCGGGTATTGAGCCCGCTGCTGTACGGGATCGTCCTGTACTTCTTCCTGTTCGGCCGCACGGCGCGCCAGAGCGCCTGGCAATACCAGCAGCGCCTGGCCGACTGGAGCGGGCGTGATGACCTGCGCCCCACCCACAGGAAAGTCTTCGGTCAGTTCATGGCGTTTGCGGACTCAATGCTCGATAAGCTCGACGTGTGGAACGGAAAATTGCGCCTGGAGCAGATCGACATTAACGACCCGGCGCAATTGCGCGGGCACCTGCGCGGTGAACGTGGGCAGATGCTGGTGGGTGCGCACCTGGGCAACCTCGAAGTGTGCCGCGCCCTCGCGGAGATCGGTGAAAAAGTCACCATGAACGTGCTGGTGCACACCAAGCACGCCGAACAATTCAACCGCCTGCTGGGCGAAGCCGGCGCGAGCCACTTGCGCCTGATCCAGGTCAGCGAGCTGGACCCGGCCACCATGCTGCTGCTCAGCCAGCGCCTGGACGACGGCGAGTGGCTGGCGATTGCCGGCGACCGCGTGCCGCTGCACGGTGGGCGCACGGTGCGCGTGGATTTCCTCGGCCATGACGCCGCCTTCCCCCAAGGCCCCTGGCTGCTGGCCGGCCTGCTCAAGTGCCCGGTGAACCTGCTGATGTGCCTCAAGCACAACAACCGCTATCGCCTGAGCATTGAACCTTTCGCCGAACGGGTCGAATGGAAACGCAACACCCGCGAGCAGGTCATAGCCCTGTGGACCGCGCGCTACGCTGCACGCCTGGGCCAGTTTTGCCTGGAAGCGCCCCAACAATGGTTCAACTTTTACCCTTTCTGGAAGACCGATGACGACGCATCTTGAGCCAGTAACCTTTGGCGAACGCGCTTTGCGCATCGAAGACGTGCTGGCCCTGGCCAATCGTCAGGCGCCCACCCAATTGCAAGACGATGCCGCGTATCGCCAGCGCATTGCCAAGGGCGCGCAGTTCCTCGACTCGCTGCTGGACAAGGAAGGCGTGATCTACGGCGTGACCACCGGCTACGGCGATTCGTGCGTGGTGGCGGTGCCGTTGCAGCACGTCGAGGCGCTGCCGCGTCACCTGTACACCTTTCACGGTTGCGGCCTGGGCAAGTTGCTCGACGCCCAAGCGACCCGCGCCGTGCTGGCCGCGCGTTTGCAGTCGCTGTGCCACGGCATGTCCGGTGTGCGCGTGGAACTGCTCGAGCGCCTGCATGCCTTCCTTGAACACGACGTGCTGCCGCTGATCCCGGAAGAAGGCTCGGTGGGCGCCAGCGGTGACCTGACGCCGCTGTCCTACGTGGCCGCGACCCTGTCCGGCGAGCGCGAAGTGATGTTCCGTGGCGAACGCCGCCAGGCTGCCGACGTGCACCGCGAGCTGGGCTGGGAACCACTGGTACTGCGGCCCAAGGAAGCGCTGGCGCTGATGAACGGCACCGCTGTGATGACCGGCCTGGCTTGCCTGGCCTTCGCCCGCGCCGACTACCTGCTGCAACTGGCCACGCGCATCACCGCACTGAACGTGGTGGCGCTGCAAGGCAACCCGGAACACTTCGACGAGCGCCTGTTCGCCGCCAAGCCGCACCCGGGGCAGATGCAAGTCGCCGCCTGGCTGCGCAAAGACCTGGCGATTGACGCACCGACCGCGCCGCTGCATCGCCTGCAAGACCGTTATTCGCTGCGCTGCGCACCCCACGTGCTCGGGGTGCTGGCCGACAGCCTGAACTGGCTGCGTTCGTTCATCGAGATCGAGCTGAACAGCGCCAACGACAACCCGATCATCGACGCTGAAGAAGAGCGCGTATTGCACGGCGGGCACTTCTACGGCGGGCATATCGCCTTCGCCATGGACAGCCTCAAGACCCTGGTGGCCAACGTCGCCGACCTGCTTGACCGCCAGCTCGCGCTGCTGGTGGACGTGCGTTACAACCACGGCCTGCCGAGCAACCTGTCCGGCGCCCCGGCTGACCGCGCGATGATCAACCATGGCTTCAAGGCCGTGCAGATCGGCACCAGCGCCTGGACCGCCGAAGCGCTGAAAAACACCATGCCTGCCAGCGTGTTCTCGCGCTCCACCGAGTGCCATAACCAAGACAAGGTGAGCATGGGCACCATCGCCGCACGCGATGCGATCCGCGTGCTGGAGCTGACCGAACAGGTCGCCGCCGCTACCTTGCTCGCCGCCAACCAAGGCGTTTGGCTGCGGGCCCAGGCTGAGGATGCACGCGCGCTGCCACCGGCATTGGCGGCGATGCACGAAGAACTCGCCAAAGATTTCCCGCCGGTCATCGAAGACCGTGCCCTGGAAGGTGAACTGCGCCTGTGCCTGCAACGCATCGCCGAGCAACACTGGAGGCTGCATGCGTAGCCCCGGCGTACTGCATTGCGACACCGAAATCCTGGTGCCGTTTTTTGACGTCGACACCATGAATGTCGTGTGGCACGGGCATTACGTGAAGTACCTGGAAGTGGCGCGCTGCGCGCTACTGGACCAGATCGGCCATAACTACACGGCGATGCTCGAGTCCGGCTACGCCTGGCCGGTGATCGACATGCAACTGCGTTACGTGCGCGGTGCTGTGTTCGGCCAGACCATTAACGTGCGCGCCAGCCTGGTGGAGTGGGAGAACCGCTTGAAGGTCAATTACCTGATCACCGACCTCGCCAGCGGCGAGCGTTTGACCCGTGCCAGCACCGTGCAAGTGGCCGTGGAAATCACGACCCGCGAGATGCAATTGGCCTCGCCAAAAGTATTCACAGACGCCATAGAAAGGGCCTTGAAATGCTGACCCCTGTGGGAGCGGGCTTGCCCGCGATGGACGTTAACGATAACGCGGGCCGCCTGACACTGCGCGGCGCTCTCAGGCTCTTCGCGAGCAAGCTTGCTCCCACAGGGGTTGCGCTGTTGCTGAGCTTTAATGCCCACGCCTTTGATCTGCAACAACTCAGCGATCAGCTTGCAAAACCCTCAGTGATCCACGGCAGCTTCACCCAGGAAAAACACCTGCGTGCCCTGCCCCAACCCTTGGTCAGCAAAGGCACCTTCGTCCTCGCCAAGGACCACGGCCTGCTGTGGCTGCTGAAAACCCCGCTGCAACAGGACTACCGCATCAGCGCACAAGGCATCGCCCGCCGCGACGCCAATGGCTGGCAACTGCTGCCAAACAAGAGTGCCGGCGCCGAGCAGAACCGTTTGTTCCTCGCCGTGCTCCAGGGCGACAGCAGCGGCTTGCAGCGTGACTTCGAATTGCAGTTGCACGGCGAGGCCAAGCAGTGGCAATTGACCCTGATTCCGCGCTCGCTGCTGCTCAAGCAAGTCTTCAACCGGATCAACATCGACGGTGGCGATCTTGTGCAAAAGATCGAATTGCTCGAAACCCAAGGCGACAGCACCGTGCTGCGCATGCAGGACAGCACTGCCAACCAGCCGTTGAGCGACGCGGAGCAACACGACTTTGCCCAGTGAGCGCCTGCTGCCGCGCCTTTTCCTGATCCTGCTGGTGGCGGTGCTTGCGCTGGCCGGCTGGCAGTGGCGCCACGGCGCGCCGTTGTCCGCCAACCTGATGGAGCTGGTGCCGGGCAACACGCCGGACGCCCTGGAGCAACAAGCCGAACAGCGCATGCAGGAACCGCTTAACCGCCAAATACTGGTGCTGGTGGGCCATGCCGACCGCCAACAAGCGGTCGCCGTGGCGCAACAATTGGGCGAGCGCTGGCAAGCCAGCGGGTTGTTTGAAAAAGTGCAGTGGAACCTGCAAGCCGACTTGCCGGCGCTACGCGAGCAATTGCTGCGCGGTCGCCTGGCGATGCTCTCGACCACGGACCGCGAGCAGCTGATCAACCAGCCCGACGCGTTTATCCAGCAACGCGTGCAAGCCCTGTTCGACCCCTTTACCGGGTTCAGCCTGGTGCCCAGCCAGGATGACTGGCTGGGGCTGACCGGGCGTATCCAGAACAGCCAACCGCAACAGGGCTCAGTGCAATTGGATATCGGCAGCGGCGCGTTGGTCGCCGACGCTGACGGCAAGCGTTGGGTGCTGCTGCGTGCGAGCACCACCGGCAATGCCTTTGACATGAACCTGCCGCTGCAAGTGGCGCAGTTGCTCCAGGCCAGCCGCGAGCAGGCAGGTCAGCAAGGCGCGCAACTGCTCGCCGCCAGTGGCTTGCTGTATGCGGCCAATGGTCAGCAGCAAGCCACGCGGGAAATCACCTGGGTCGGCGGCGGCGCTACCGTCGGCATCCTGTTACTGCTGTTGCTGGCGTTCCGACGCTGGCGCGTGTTGCTGGCTTTTGTGCCGGTGCTGGTGGGCATACTGTTTGGCGCGGTGGCCTGTGTGGCGCTGTTCGGGCACATGCATGTGATGACCTTAGTGCTCGGCTCCAGCCTGATCGGCGTGGCGGTGGATTACCCGCTGCACTACCTGTCGAAAAGCTGGAGCATGCGCCCATGGCGCAGCTGGCCGGCGTTGCGCCTGACCTTGCCCGGCCTGAGCCTGAGCCTGGCGACCAGTTGCATCGGTTACTTGGCGCTGGCGTGGACGCCGTTCCCGGCGTTGACACAGATCGCGGTGTTCTCCACCGCCGGGCTGGTGGGCGCTTATTTGTCCGCCGTGTGCCTGTTGCCGGCGCTGCTCAAGGGCGTCGAGCTGCGCCCGGCGCAATGGCCGCTGCGTATCGCCGAAGGCCTGTGGCGGCTGCGCGCCTCGCTGCTCAAGCGCGTGCCGAGCCCGGTCTTGCTGGCGCTGCTGGTGCTGTTTTGCGCCGGTGGCCTGTGGCAGTTGAACAGCAAAAACGATATCCGCCAGTGGATCGGCGCGCCGCCGCAATTGCTGGAAGAAGCACAGGCCGTCGCGCGGATTACCGGGTTCCAACCCACCAGCCAGTTTTTCCTGGTGCGGGCGCAGGATCAGCAGCAGTTGCTGGAGCGCCAGCGCGCACTCGCGCAGCGCCTGGATCAATTGGTAAACATGGATAAGCTCAAGGGCTATCTGGCGCTCAATCAACTGGTCAGCCTGCCCGCCGAGCAGCAACAAGTGCGCGACGCCTTGAATAAACTGCCGCAGCACTGGCAGCCATTGCTGGACCTTGGCGTACCGGCCAGCGCCCTGCAAGCTGAGGTGAGGCAACTGCAAGCGTTGCCTACGCAAGATATCGACGCCGCACTGGCAGGCCCATTGGCCGAGCCTTGGCGCACCCTGTGGCTGGGCCCGGTGGACGGCGGCGTGGCAGCAATGGTTAGCCTGCAAGGCTTGAACAACCCGGCGCTGCTGCGGGTGCAAGCAGTGGATTTACCCGGCGTGCAACGGGTGGACCGCCTGGGCGACTTGAACCGGGTGTTCGCCGACACGCAAATCAGCGCCGCCGAATTGAAATTGATGTCGTGCGTGCTGATCGTGCTCTTGCTGATCCTGCCCTTCGGGTTTGGCGGTGCCTTGCGCATTGTCGCCCTGCCGCTGCTGGCGGCCCTGTGCAGCCTGGCCAGCCTCGGTTGGCTGGGCCAGCCGCTGACGCTGTTCAGCCTGTTCGGCTTGCTGCTGGTCACGGCGATCAGCGTCGACTACGCGATCCTGATGCGCGAGCAAATCGGCGGTCCGGCGGTCAGCCTGCTAGGCACATTGCTGGCGGCTATGACAACCTGGTTGTCGTTTGGCCTGCTGGCCGTATCCAGTACACCGGCAGTGAGTAATTTCGGCTTATCGGTCAGCCTGGGCCTGGCCTTCAGCTTTATGCTGGCACCCTGGGCCGGGCAACAGAGGCACGCCTTATGAATGTGATTAATGCCAATGTGGCAAGGAGCCCTCGTGCCCACAGTTGAAATGGAACGTCGCCAGGTGGTGGTGATCGGTGCCGGTCCGTCCGGGGCCATCGCCGCTGCGCTGTTAAAGCGCAAAGGCCATGATGTATTGATCATCGAGCGCCAGCATTTTCCCCGCTTCTCGATTGGCGAAAGCCTGCTGTCCCACTGCATCGACTTTATCGAAGAAGCCGGCATGCTCGACGCCGTACAGGCGGCGGGTTTCCAAGTGAAAACCGGTGCCGCATTCGCCTGGGGCGAGCGCTACAGCGCGTTTGATTTCAGCGATACGTTCAGCAACGGCAAGCCCACCACCTTCCAGGTGCAGCGCGGCGAGTTCGACAAGTTGCTGGCGGATCAGGCAGCCGTTCAGGGCGTAGAGATCCGCTACGGCGAAACCATCGTCGGTGTGGATTTCAGCGGCGAGTGCCGCTACCTGCACGTACGTCGCGAAAACGGCAGCGAGTACCACCTCAAGGCCAAGTTCGTGCTCGACGCCAGTGGCTACGGCCGTGTGTTGCCGCGCCTGCTGGACCTAGACGTACCGTCGACTTTTCCGGTGCGCCAGGCCGTATTCACCCACGTTGAAGACCGCATCGAACACCCGGGCTTCGACCGTACCAAGATCCTCGTAACCACCCACCCGACCCAGCGCGATATCTGGTTCTGGACCATCCCGTTCAGCGACGGCCGCTGCTCGGTGGGCGTGGTCGCGGCCAAGAGACATTTCGACGGCCGCGACGGCGACCTCGATGCCTGCCTGCGGGGCTTTATCGATGAAACCCCGAGCCTGTCCGGCGTGCTGCAAAACGCTGTGTGGGATACGCCGGCGCGCACCATCGGCGGCTATTCGGCCAACGTCAAAACCCTTCACGGCCCAGGCTTTGCACTGCTGGGCAACGCGGCGGAATTCCTCGACCCGGTGTTTTCCTCCGGGGTAACCATCGCCATGCGTTCGGCGAGCATGGCCGCCGGCGTGCTGCACCGTCAGCTCAAAGGTGAAACCGTCAACTGGCAGACCGAGTTTGCAGAGCCGTTGAAGCGAGGTGTCGATACCTTCCGCTGCTACGTCGAAGGCTGGTACGCCGGGACCTTCCAGGATGTGATTTTCCATCCGGACAGCTCGCCGGAGATTCGTCGGATGATCAGCGCGATCCTCGCCGGCTACGCGTGGGATGAACGCAACCCGTTTGTCAGCGAGCCCAAGCGACGGTTGCGCATGTTGTCGGAGATTTGTGCGAGTGAACCGGTATGAGCAGCCAGTATTTAAGTAAGAACTACGTCGAGGAAACCAAATTTGGCCTCTGGTTCCTGCGCAGTCACACCTGGCAGCATCGCGTGTTACGCGTGGCGATCAACGACTTGCGCAGCCTGTTCACGGAGCCATTGCCTGAGGCGCCGGTACTGCTGGACGCCGGTTGCGGTCAGGGCAAATCCTTCACGCTGTTGCAGCAGGTATTTGCGCCTTCACGGTTGATCGGCCTGGACGCAGACCCCCACAGCCTGGAGTTGTGCCAGGTTGAGGCCACGCGCCAAGGGTTGAGCGTCGAGCTGATCGGCAGCGACTGCGCCACCCTCGACGTGCCAGACGCCAGCGTCGACATCCTGTTCTGTCACCAGACCTTCCACCATCTGGTTGAACAGCACCGCGCCCTCAAAGAGTTCTATCGTGTACTCAAGCCCGGCGGCTATCTGCTGTTTGCCGAGTCCACCGAAGCCTATATCGACACCTGGGTCATCCGTTGGCTGTTTCGCCACCCCATGCACGTGCAGAAAAGCGCCGAAGAGTACTTGCAGATGCTCCGCGAGCAGGGCTTCGAGTTTGGCCCGCAGAACGTCTCGTACCCGTATTTGTGGTGGAGCCGCTCCAGCGACTTCGGCCTGCTCGAGCGCTGGGGCCTGCGCCAGGCGCCGCCAGTGGGCCAGCGCGAAGAAACCCTGGTCAACTGCGTGGCACGCAAACCCCTGGCGAGTACTGCCCCATGATACGCATGCTGTTGATGGGCTGCCTGTTGCTGCTGAGTGCCTGCGCCAGCCAGCCACCGCTGCCCGAGAAAACGCCGGTCCTGGCCCTGCCGCTGCAGCTGCATGTGCAGCGCCTGGCCGACGGCCAGAGCCAGGACTGGCTGCTGGTGATCCAGCGCGAAGGCGCGGCGATTCGGTGGTCGATGATGGACCCGCTGGGCATCCCACTGGCCCGGCAAAAGCTGATCAATGGCGAGTGGCAGGCCGATGGCTTGCTGCCGCCCAATCCGCAGGCCAGGGAGCTGTTTGCCGCATTGCTGTTTGCGCTGACATCGGCAAATGACGTGCGCGCGCTTTACCCCAGCGCGCAGGCGATGGACCTGACGCGCACCCTGCCGGGGCATTGGCAGATCGTGTATCAATCGTCCGAGGTCTTCAGCGTGAACATGACGGGGAAGCCCTTGAGCTACCGCATCACGCCGCTCGGGGCTGCCCGATGACCGCCTACCTCAACGCCCTGGGCATAATCTGCGCCCTCGGCCGTGGCCAGGCCGAGGTCAGCCGCAGCCTGTTTGCCGGTGACTGCTCGGGCATGCGCGCCGAAAGCGGCTGGGTGCCGGAGCGCGTGCTGCCGGTGGCCGGTGTGCACGGCGAACTCGCCACCATCCCGCTAGAACTGGGCCAGCAGAGCAGCCGCAATAACCAGTTGCTGCTGGAAGCAGCGTTGCAGATCGAAGACGAGATCCGACAGGCGATCAATACCCACGGCACATCACGGGTGGGTATTGTGCTCGGCACCAGCACCTCGGGCATCGACGAAGCCAGTCGCGGGATTGCCCATTACCTGCGGGAAAACCAGTTCCCCGGCGACTACGACTACCAGCAACAGGAACTCAGCGCCCCGGCAAACTTCCTCGCGGACTGGCTGCAACTGAGTGGCCCGGCCTACGTGATCTCCACCGCCTGCACCTCCAGCGCCCGCGCGCTGATGAGTGCCCAGCGCCTGCTGGACCTGGGCGTGTGCGATGCAGTGATCTGCGGCGGCGTCGACAGTTTATGCAAGTTGACCCTCAATGGCTTTACCGCGCTGGATGCCGTGTCGAACGAGCGCTGCAACCCGTTTTCGGCGAACCGCAACGGCATCAATATCGGCGAAGCAGCGGTGTTGTTCCTGATGAGCAAGGAACCGGCGCCGATTGCCCTATTGGGCAGCGGCGCGAGTTGCGATGCGCACCATATTTCCGCGCCCGAACCCTCCGGCAAAGGTGCTCTGAAATCAATGTGCAAGGCGCTAACCAGCGCAAAGTTGCAGCCCGAACAGATCGGTTATCTGAACCTGCACGGCACCGCCACCCAGCATAACGACGCCATGGAAAGCCTGGCCGTCGCCAGCCTATTCCCGGAAGGCGTGCCCTGCTCGTCGACCAAACCCATGAGCGGGCATACCCTGGGCGCAGCCGGCGCCCTGGAAGCGGCGTTCTGCTGGTTGAGCCTGGTCCATAAGCGGGTGCCGCCGCATGTATGGGACGGCCAGCCCGACCCGGCACTGCCCGCCCTGCAGTGGGCGCAGGCCGCGCAAGCCCTGGAAAAACGCTGCCTGATGAGCAATTCGTTTGCCTTCGGCGGCAACAATGTCAGCCTGATTATCGGAGAGGCCCCATGATCGATTGGCCACTCGCCGAACTGCTGCCCCATGCCGGCGACATGATCCTGATCGACCAGGTGCTGTCGTTCGATGAAGAGCAGATTCACACCCGCGCGACCATCAAGCCCGGCGGCCTGTTCAACCGCCCGGACGGCAGCCTGCCGGCCTGGGTCGGCATCGAGTTGATGGCACAAAGCGTCGCCGCCTATGCCGGTTGCCGCGCCCGCCAGAAAGGCAAAGCGGTGGAACTGGGCTTCCTGCTCGGCACACGTAAGTTCGAGTGTAACGTGGAGCACTTCCCGGCAGACGCCGAGCTGACGATCCACGCCCTGCGCTCCCTGGAAGACGACAACGGCATGGGTGTGTTCGAATGCCACCTTACCGGCAGCGGTATCCAGGCCAGCGCCCGCTTGAATGTATTTCGACCGCCCCAGGCGGCCACCTATTTAGATGAATCGAAGGACGAAACGCCATGACTGAATCCGTACTGGTCACCGGCTCCAGCCGTGGCATCGGCCGCGCCATCGCACTGCGCCTGGCACAGGCCGGGCATGACATCGTGCTGCATTGCCGCAGTGGCCGTGCCGAAGCCTGCGCGGTACAGGCCGAGGTTGAAGCCCTGGGACGCCAGGCGCGGGTGCTGCAATTCGATGTGGCGGATCGCGCGACGTGCAAGGAAATCCTTGAAGCCGACGTAGAGCAACACGGCGCCTATTACGGCGTGGTGCTCAACGCCGGTCTGACCCGTGACGGTGCGTTTCCGGCGCTGTCGGAAGACGATTGGGATGTGGTGATGCGCACCAATCTCGACGGTTTCTACAACGTCCTGCACCCGGTGATGATGCCGATGATTCGTCGTCGCGCCGCCGGGCGCATTGTGTGCATCACCTCGGTTTCCGGGTTGATCGGCAACCGTGGCCAGGTTAACTACAGTGCCTCCAAAGCCGGGTTGATCGGTGCGGCCAAGGCCCTGGCCATCGAACTGGGCAAGCGTAAGATCACCGTCAACTGCGTCGCACCCGGCTTGATCGACACCGCGATGCTGGATGAAAACGTACCGGTGGAAGAGCTGATGAAGATGATCCCGGCGCAGCGCATGGGCACGCCTGAAGAGGTGGCCGGCGCAGTGAACTTCCTGATGTCGACCGAAGCCGGCTACATCACGCGCCAGGTCCTGGCGGTGAATGGAGGCTTGTGCTGATGAAACGCGTCGTAGTGACCGGTATGGCCGGCATGACCTCCCTGGGCGGTGATTGGGCGACCATTGCCGCCAACTTCCGCGCCAACCGCAGCGGCATCCGGCGCATGGACGAGTGGGACCGTTTTACTGAATTGAACACCCGCCTGGCCGGGCCAATCGACGATTTTGTCGTGCCCGCGCACTGGACGCGCAAGCAACTGCGCAGCATGGGCCGGGTGTCGCGCCTGGCGGTGTGGGCCGCGGAGCAGGCGTTGCAGGACGCCGGTTTGCTCGGCGATGAGTCGATCAAGGACGGGCGCATGGGCGTGGCCTGCGGCTCGTCCACCGGCAGCACCGACGAGATCAAGGCGTTCGGCAACATGCTGCTGAACTCGGTGGCCGAGGGACTGAATGCCAACTCCTACGTGCGCATGATGCCGCACACCACGGCGGCGAATATCAGCATCTTCTTTGGCCTCACCGGACGGCTGATTCCTACGTCAAGCGCCTGCACCAGCGGCAGCCAAGGCATCGGCTATGCCTATGAGGCGATCAAGTTCGGCCGCTTGCCATTGATGCTCGCCGGCGGCGCCGAAGAACTGTGCCCCACCGAAGCCATGGTGTTCGACGCGCTCTACGCCACCAGCCTGAAAAACGACGCGCCGCAAACCAGCCCACGCCCCTATGACAGCGGGCGCGATGGCCTGGTGATCGGCGAAGGCGGCGGGATGCTGGTGCTCGAAGAACTGGAACACGCCCTGGCGCGGGGTGCGCATATCCACGCCGAGCTGGTGGGCTTTGGCAGCAACGCCGACGGCCAGCACACCACGCGTCCGGAGCAGAAAACCATGCGCCGCGCGATGGAACTGGCCCTGGAAGATGCCGGGCTTGAGCCTTCCGCGATTGGCTACGTGAACGGTCATGGTACTGCCACCGACCAGGGCGACATCGCCGAGACGCAGGCCACCAGCAGCCTGTTCGGCGCCCGCATGCCCATCAGTTCACAGAAGAGCTTTCTCGGTCACACCCTGGGTGCGTGCGGCGCACTGGAGTCGTGGTTCAGCATCGAGATGATGAACCGCAACCAGTACGTACACACCTTCAACCTGGATTCAGTGGACCCGCAATGCGGCGAGCTGGATTACCTGCAAGGTGAATTCCGCGAGATGCACAACGATTACGTGATGAACAACAACTTTGCCTTTGGCGGCGTCAACACCTCGCTGATCTTCCGCCGCTGGTCCTGACTTTTTAATCGATTGGTGAATACGCAATGTCTTCCTTGCTACGCGCGACCCTGATCACCCTGGCCTTGCTGACCACCGCTGGCTGCACCAGCAAACCAGTGCTCAACACCCAGCACGACCTGCCGGCCACTGCCCAGGTCAGCGAAGAGAAAATGAAAACGGTGATCGTCAACGCCCTGCAAAAGCGCGAATGGACGGTACAACGCCTGAGCCCGCAATTGGTGCAGGCCGAGATCACCGTGCGTAACCAGTACTACGCCGCCATCGACATCCGCTACACCCGCAACAGCTACGCCATCACCTACCGCGACAGCCGCGAACTGGGCTACAAAGACGGCAAGATCCATCGCAACTACAACCGCTGGGTGAGCATGCTGGACCGCGACATCATGGCGGCGTTGCGCAGTAATGGCGTGAGTGAGTCTGGGAATGCGGCGCAGTTGTTTGAGCAGACGGGCACTTCGAAATAAAACTGGCGCTCGCTGCGCGCCAGAAACGACAAAGATCAAAGGTGGGAGTTGGCTTGCCTGTGATGCGGACGACTCGATGGATCAGGTATGCCGAGGGGATGCTATCGCAGGCAAGCCAGCTCCCACATCGATCTGCTTCGCTTTGAAGTACGCGTTCTTACTGAGCGGATTTACGCGTCAACAACTCCACAAACGCCGCTGCCATCGGCGTCTGCGCGCCTTTTCGCTGCACCAGCCACACCGCCGTCACCGCCTCCGGATCCAGCAGCGTGCGATACACCACCCCGTCGATCCGTATGCGCTGATAGGAGGCCGGCAACACCGACACGCCCAGCCCCGCCGCGACCAGGCCAATGATGGTCATCGCCTCCCCCGCTTCCTGGGCAAAGTGCGGGCTAAACCCGGCGTCACGGCACAGGCTGAGCAACTGCGCGTAGAGCCCACTGCCATAGCTACGCGGGAAAAACACGAACGGTTCTTCCGCCAGCTGCGCCAGGTGCAGACCATGCTCACTGCCAGCTACCAATGGATGGCCGGCGT
This sequence comes from Pseudomonas sp. EA_15y_Pfl1_P101, assembly GCF_963970835.1. Lineage (NCBI taxonomy): Bacteria > Pseudomonadati > Pseudomonadota > Gammaproteobacteria > Pseudomonadales > Pseudomonadaceae > Pseudomonas > Pseudomonas sp. EA_15y_Pfl1_P101. The sequence continues at coordinate 153,945 of NZ_CAXAPA010000013.1, forward strand.
TCATTACGGCCACCAGCGGTTCGCGCATCAGCTCGACCACACTCAATGAATCCGGCAACGGCAATGGCCGCATCAGCCCGACCTGAATAGACTCATCCACCAGCGACTCGGCCACCTCGGTGCTGCTCATCTCCTGCAGATTGAGGTGCACCGCCGGAAACGCCTGGCGAAACGCAAAGATCGCTTGGGGAATGCTGGAGTTAAACGGTGCCGATGACGTGAAGCCGATCTTCAATTCGCCCAGCTCACCCAACTGCGCCCGGCGCGCCACGTCCGCCGCTTTGTCGACCTGAGCCAGCACCAATCGCGCCTCATGCAGGAACAACCGTCCCGCCTCGCTCAGCTCGACCCGACGATTGGTACGCTCAAACAAACGTGCACCCACTTCCTGTTCCAGCGCCTGAATCTGCTGGCTCAGCGGCGGCTGCGAGATGCCTAGCACCTGCGCAGCCCGGCCAAAGTGCAGTTCTTCGGCGACGGCAATGAAGTACCGCAAGTGACGCAATTCCATACAGGCCTCATTAGGTCGTAAAAGCTATCAAACAGGTCGAACAATATATTGGAAAGAATCATTAGCCAGCTATATTCTTTTTTGCATGGCCGGTCCTGGCACGCTCTTCCTCCCCGAGGTCCCCGTGAATTCTGCTGTCGCTCCACTCGCTCAAGAAGTCCCGCCCACTGCCCTGGATGAGGTGGTGGCCCAGCTCAATGACGCGTACATCGAAAAAGGCACACCGATGTTCATGCGTACGGTACTCGCGCTGTTCTCCGGGGGGTTCGCCACCTTTGCCCTGCTGTATTGCGTGCAACCGATGATGCCGGCGCTGTCCCACGAGTTTTCCATCAATGCAGCGCAAAGCAGCCTGATCCTGTCCGTGTCCACTGCGATGCTCGCGCTGGGCCTGCTGATTACCGGGCCGATTTCCGACACCCTGGGACGTAAACCGGTGATGGTCGCCGCGCTGTTCTGCGCGGCGCTCGCGACGATTGCCAGTGGTTTGATGCCTTCCTGGGAGGGGATTTTATTCATGCGCGCGCTGGTGGGCCTGTCACTGAGCGGCCTGGCCGCCGTGGCCATGACCTACCTGAGCGAGGAAATCCACCCGCAGCACATCGGCCTGGCCATGGGCCTGTACATTGGTGGCAACGCGATTGGCGGCATGAGCGGGCGCCTGATCATCGGCGTGTTGATCGACTTCGTCAGTTGGCACACCGCAATGCTGATCATTGGCGCCCTGGCGCTGATCGCCGCCACGGTGTTCTGGAAAATCCTCCCCGAATCGCGCAACTTCCGCGCCAGCAGCCTCAAGCCGCGCAGCCTGGTGGACGGTTTTGTCATGCACTTCAAGGACGCGGGCCTGCCGTGGCTGTTCCTTGAAGCGTTCCTGCTGATGGGTGCGTTCGTGACGATGTTCAACTACATCGGCTATCGCCTGCTGGCCGATCCCTACGGCCTGAGCCAAGCCGTGGTCGGCCTGCTGTCGCTGGTCTACCTCTCGGGGATCTACAGCTCAGCGAAAATCGGCTCCCTGGCCGACCGCCTCGGCCGCCGTCGCGTATTGTGGGCCACCATCGTGCTGATGCTTGCGGGCATGACGCTGACCTTGTTCACACCGCTATGGCTGATTGTGCCGGGCATGCTGATCTTCACGTTCGGCTTCTTCGGCGCCCACTCGGTGGCCAGCAGCTGGATCGGCCGCCGCGCGGTGAAGGCCAAGGGGCAGGCGTCTTCGTTGTACCTGTTCTGCTACTACGCGGGATCGAGTGTGGCGGGGACGGCGGGTGGGTTCTTCTGGCACTATGCCGAATGGAACGGGATTGGGGCGTTTATCGTGGCGTTGTTGATTGGAGCGTTGCTGGTGGCGTTGAAATTGGCGAAGTTGCCGCCGTTGCAAGGTGCAAAAAGCACGTAACACCTGCGCCTCTAGCGGTTCTGCCGGGCCAAGGTACACTGACGGCATTCGTCAGCCTTGGTAAAGGAAAGCCAGATGCGCCTGGACCAGCTTCATATTCAGAATTTTCGTTGCTACGATGAGGCCACTTTTGACTTCCAACCCGGGTTTAATCTGGTCGTGGGGGTTAATGGGAGCGGCAAGACTTCGTTGCTGCAAGCGGTGGCGTCAAGCCTTTGCAACTTCTCAGGCGCCATGGGCAGACACGAGGCCCATATATCAGATCAAGATGTACGGTTTACCGTTCAGCAATTCAATGACCGTTTCAGGTATGAGCACATCTATCCACTGGTGTTGAGTGCTACAGGTTCTGCTTTTGGCCTCACCAATTGGAAGATTTCCAAGGATCGTAAAGACCAGTCACAAAGCCACAACTATGAAATTCATACGACCCTCTCAAAAAAAATCGATCACCTAGATTCAGAGCATATCTTCGATCTTCCACTGTTTACTTTCTACCGAGCTAACCGCCGATGGACATCGGCCCAAGTGTCTCCCGAACTTGCAGCGACACAGAAATCGTCAAGACTCGATGCGTATGTAGATTGGTTTGATGCAGCTGTAAATTTACAAAATTTTGAAAGTTGGTTCATAGGAAAAACTCTAGAACGCTTACAACGTATTTCCCGATCAGACTCTTCACGGGATTTTGACGATGAGCTTCATTGGGTAAATACAGCGCTAAAATTTGCATTACCTGACTCGAAAGGCATTGAGTACGACTTGGGGCTTCGTACGTTGCTAGTGCATGTCGACGAACAGATTAGTTTGCCTTTTAGCAGTTTAAGCGATGGGCAACGCGGCATGATCGCTCTGGTTTCAGATATTGCCAGACGTATGTGTCTCCTAAACCCTCACATGGGAAGTCGAGTTTTAGAAAACACCTATGGCATCGTTATTATTGATGAGCTCGATATCCACCTGCATCCCGGATGGCAGCGCAGTATTGTTTCAGCGCTGAAAAACGCATTCCCGAAGATCCAATTTATTGCTGCCAGTCACTCACCGCAAATAATCGGTGGTTTGAAGCCTGGTGAAATCATGCTCTTGAATAAAAGGGATGCCTCACACCCTCACGTTTCCTACGGACTTGACTCCAGCAGAGTTCTGGAGGAAATCATGGGAGTCTCCGAACGCGAACCAGAAATTGAAACGCTCCTCAGCGAACTCTTCAGTACCCTCGAAGACAATGACTTTAAAAAAGCCAAAGCTCAGCTTCAAGCACTCAAGGAAAAAGCTCCCGGCCTTCCCGAGTTCTTAAGAGCTGAGGCGTTTCTTAAGCGTAAGGAGATGATTGGTCGATGAAGCGAGTTATCAAAGGCACTGAACCTGCATCATTTACCGAGTGGAAGTCGATGGCGAATGAAGCGTGGTCTCCCACCTATTCAGAGCTACGACATCCACAGAAAAAAGAGCTACATGCCAGCCTGCTGACCGAACAAGGTTATGCCTGTTGTTATTGCGGAGACAAAATCACCCTGGACTCGAGCCATATTGAACACTTTCGCCCCCAGAAAAACCATAGTCATTTGGACTTGGAATACACCAATCTCCACGCATCCTGCCAAGGTGAAACGGAAACGCCCAAGCCGGCACATTGCGGCCATAGCAAGGGGAGTGACTTCTGCGAAGATTCTCATATATCTCCGCTAGAGGATAACTGCGAAAGCCGTTTCAGATTTACATTACTGGGTGAAATCAAAGGCAGTAATGACGATGTTTCTGCCGAAGCTATGATCGAACTGCTCGCACTTGACATTGAGTTCTTGAATAGCCGCCGCAAGGAAAAGCTGGAAGGTGTTTTCGATAACGACTTTCTAGCTGATTTCACGATTGAGGAGCTGGAGAAAATCATCCAGCGATCTCGTCAGCCCCTCAGCGGTCAACATGAAGCTTTCGATCATGTCGTTGCCCGCTACGCGGAGCAGCTACTCGGACATTAACCAACAAAAACGCCCGGCATAAACCGGGCGTTTTCTATTGTGCGACGATCACTCGTGGTATTGCGCCGACAACTCGTGCACCGCACGCAGGAAGGCACCGGCATGTTCCGGGTTCACTTCCGGCGTAATGCCATGACCGAGGTTGAATACATGCCCGGTGCCCTTGCCGTAGCTGGCGAGGATACGGCCGACTTCGGTGCGGATCGCTTCCGGCTTGGCGTACAGCACGGTCGGGTCCATGTTGCCTTGCAGCGCCACACGGTTGCCCACGCGCTGACGGGCTTCGCCAATGTCGCACGTCCAGTCCAGGCCGAGTGCGTCTGCACCTGCGTCAGCAATGCTTTCCAGCCATAGGCCGCCCCCTTTGGTGAACAGGATGACCGGAACCTTGCGGCCTTCGTGTTCGCGGATCAGGCCGCTGACGATTTTGCGCATGTAAGCCAAGGAGAACTCCTGGTAGGCCGCTGCCGACAGGTTGCCGCCCCAGGTGTCGAAGATCTGCACCGCTTGCGCGCCAGCCATGATCTGGCCGTTGAGGTAGCTGGTAACCGACTGTGCCAGCTTGTCCAGCAGCAAGTGCATGGCTTGCGGGTTGTCGTAAAGCATGGCCTTGGTCTTGCGGAAGTCTTTCGACGAACCGCCTTCGACCATGTAGGTGGCCAGGGTCCATGGGCTGCCGGAGAAGCCGATCAGCGGCACGCGGCCGTTGAGTTCACGGCGGATGGTGCTGACGGCGTCCATCACGTAGCCCAGGTCCTTGTGCGGGTCCGGGATCGGCAGGGCTTCGATGTCGGCCAACGTGCTGACGACTTTCTTGAAACGCGGGCCTTCGCCGGTTTCGAAGTACAGGCCTTGGCCCATGGCGTCAGGGATGGTGAGGATGTCGGAGAAGAGGATGGCCGCGTCCAGTTGCGGATAGCGGTCCAGTGGCTGCATTGTGACTTCGCAGGCGAACTCCGGGTTCATGCACAGGCTCATGAAGTCGCCGGCGTGGGCGCGACTGGCGCGGTATTCCGGCAGGTAGCGACCGGCCTGGCGCATCATCCACACGGGGGTGACGTCCACGGGTTGCTTGAGCAGGGCACGAAGGAAACGGTCGTTCTTCAGGGCAGTCATGTCGGCATCCGCAAAAAAAGTGCGGGCATTTTCTCAGAGCCAGAAGGAGAAAGACAGTGACTAGCGACAAGCTACAAGCGGCAAGTTAAAAGCGCATTTGCTTTCACTTGCCGCTTGCAGCTTGAAACTGGCAGCTAACATCGCTAGACGTTCAGGTAATCCAGAATCCCTTCGGCAGCGTTACGGCCTTCGAAGATCGCGGTCACTACTAGGTCAGAACCGCGCACCATATCGCCACCGGCAAAAATCTTCGGGTTGCTGGTCTGGTGCTTGTACTGGCCTTGTTCCGGGGCTACAACGCGACCCTGGCTGTCGGTCTGAATCTCGAACTGCTCGAACCACGGCGCCGGGCTTGGGCGGAAGCCGAAAGCGATGACAACGGCGTCAGCCGGGATGATCTCTTCAGAACCCGGGATCGGCTCAGGGCTGCGACGGCCACGGGCGTCCGGTTCGCCGAGACGGGTCTCGACCACCTTCACGCCTTCGACGCGGTCTTCACCGACGATAGCGATCGGCTGGCGGTTGTAGAGGAATTTCACGCCTTCTTCCTTGGCGTTCTTCACCTCTTTGCGCGAGCCGGGCATGTTGGCTTCGTCACGACGGTACGCACAGGTCACCGATTTGGCGCCCTGGCGGATCGACGTGCGGTTGCAGTCCATCGCGGTGTCACCACCGCCGAGCACCACAACCTTCTTGCCTTTCATGTCGACGAAATCTTCCGGCGACTTTTCAAAGCCCAGGTTGCGATTCACGTTGGCGATCAGGAAGTCCAAAGCGTCATGCACACCCGGCAGGTCCTCACCGGCAAAGCCGCCCTTCATGTAGGTGTAGGTGCCCATGCCCATGAACACGGCATCGTATTCGGCGAGCAACTGCTCGATGGTCACGTCTTTGCCGATCTCGGTGTTCAGGCGGAATTCAATGCCCATGCCGGTGAACACTTCACGCCGGTTGCTCAGTACGGTTTTTTCCAGCTTGAACTCGGGGATGCCAAAGGTCAGCAGGCCACCGATTTCCGGGTTCTTATCGAACACCACCGGGGTTACGCCACCCCGTACCAGCACGTCGGCGCAGCCCAGGCCAGCAGGCCCGGCACCGATGATCGCGACGCGCTTGCCGGTCGGCTTGACCTTGGACATGTCCGGGCGCCAGCCCATGGCGAACGCGGTGTCGGTGATGTACTTCTCGACCGAACCGATGGTTACCGCACCGAAGCCATCGTTGAGGGTGCACGCCCCTTCACACAGACGGTCTTGCGGGCACACCCGGCCGCACACTTCCGGCAGGGTATTGGTCTGGTGCGACAGCTCGGCGGCGGCGAGGATGTTGCCCTCGGCCACCAACTTGAGCCAGTTGGGAATGAAGTTGTGCACCGGGCACTTCCATTCGCAATACGGGTTACCGCAACCCAGGCAGCGGTGGGCCTGGTCGGCCGAGTGCTGGGGTTTGAAGGGTTCGTAGATTTCCACGAACTCTTTCTTGCGTTGACGCAACAGTTTCTTCTTCGGATCTTTGCGCCCGACATCGATGAACTGGAAGTCGTTATTCAGACGTTCAGCCATGTTAAAACCTCATCAAACTCTTCAGGCGCATGTCACTGCGGGTTGGCACGGATGCTGGAAAGCAACGATTTCAGGTTGGCCGCCTTGGGCTTGACCAGCCAGAAACGACGCAGGTAATCATCGAGGTTTTCGGCGAGGTTACGACCCCATTCGCTGCCGGTTTCCTCAACGTACTCGTCCAGCACGTGCTGCAAGTGGTTCCGATAGGATTCCATGGCTTCGCCGCTGATCCGCTGGATCTCGACCAACTCGTGGTTGACCTTGTCGACGAAGGTATTGTCCTGGTCGAGCACGTAGGCGAAACCGCCGGTCATGCCTGAACCGAAGTTGTAACCGGTCTTGCCCAATACGGCGACAAAGCCCCCGGTCATGTACTCGCAGCAGTGATCGCCAGTGCCTTCCACCACGGTGTGAGCACCGGAGTTACGCACGGCGAAACGCTCACCGGCGGTACCGGCGGCGAACAACTTGCCACCGGTGGCGCCGTACAAGCAGGTGTTGCCGATGATGGCACTGTCCTGGCTCTTGTAGACGCTGCCTTTAGGCGCAACGATCACCAGCTTGCCGCCGGTCATGCCCTTGCCCACGTAATCGTTGGCATCGCCTTCCAGGTACATGTGCAGACCACCGGCGTTCCACACGCCAAAGCTCTGGCCCGCAGTGCCGTTGAAGCGGAAGGTAATTGGCGCCTTCGCCATGCCTTGGTTGCCGTGCTTGCGCGCGATTTCGCCGGAGACGCGTGCGCCGATGGAACGGTCGCAGTTGCAGATATCCAGGGCAAATTCGCCACCGCTGGCGTCGTTGATCGAGGCGCCGGCCATTTCGACCATCTTCTCGGCCAACAGGCCTTTGTCGAAGGGTGGGTTGCGGTCCACTTGGCAAAACTGTGGCTTGTCTGCCGGGATGTGGTCGCTGCCCAACAACGGCGTCAGGTCCAGGTGCTGTTGCTTGGCGGTCTGGCCTTCGAGGATCTCCAGCAGATCGGTGCGCCCGATCAGCTCTTCCAACGAACGCACGCCCAGCTTGGCCAGCCACTCACGGGTTTCTTCGGCGACGTAGGTGAAGAAATTCACCACCATGTCGACGGTGCCGATGTAGTGATCCTTGCGCAGCTTCTCGTTCTGCGTCGCCACACCGGTGGCGCAGTTGTTCAGGTGGCAGATGCGCAGGTATTTGCAGCCCAGGGCAATCATTGGCGCAGTGCCGAAGCCGAAGCTTTCAGCGCCGAGGATTGCAGCCTTGATCACGTCGAGGCCGGTTTTCAGGCCGCCGTCGGTCTGCACACGGACTTTGCCGCGCAGGTCGTTGCCGCGCAGGGTCTGGTGAGTTTCAGCCAGGCCCAGTTCCCATGGCGCGCCGGCGTACTTGATGGAGGTCAGCGGGGATGCGCCGGTGCCGCCGTCGTAGCCGGAGATGGTGATCAGGTCGGCATAGGCCTTCGCGACACCCGCGGCAATGGTGCCCACACCGGCTTCCGCGACCAGTTTCACCGAGACCAGGGCCTGCGGATTGACTTGTTTCAGGTCGAAAATCAGCTGCGACAAATCTTCAATCGAGTAGATATCGTGGTGCGGTGGTGGCGAGATCAGCGTCACGCCCGGCACTGCGTAACGCAGCTTGGCGATCAAACCGTTGACCTTGCCGCCGGGCAGTTGGCCGCCTTCGCCAGGCTTGGCGCCTTGGGCGACTTTGATCTGCAGCACTTCGGCGTTGACCAAGTACTCCGGGGTTACACCGAAACGGCCCGTCGCCACCTGTTTGATTTTTGAGCTTTTTAGGGTGCCGTAGCGCGCCGGGTCTTCACCGCCTTCGCCGGAGTTGGAACGCGCACCCAGGCGGTTCATGGCTTCGGCCAGGGCTTCGTGGGCCTCAGGCGACAAAGCACCGAGGGAAATACCCGCGGAGTCGAAGCGCTTGAGGATCGATTCCAGCGGCTCGATTTCGCTGATGGCCAGCGGCGTGTCCAGGGTTTTCACTTTGAACAGGTCACGGATCATCGACACCGGGCGGTTATCCACCAACGCAGTGTATTGCTTGAACTTGGCGTAGTCGCCCTGCTGCACGGCGGCTTGCAGGGTGCTGACCACATCCGGGTTGTAGGCATGGTATTCGCCACCGTGCACGAACTTGAGCAGGCCGCCTTGTTGGATCGGCTTGCGCGCGCTCCAGGCTTCCGCGGCCAGGGCTTTCTGTTCGGCTTCGATGTCGACGAAACGCGCACCCTTGATGCGGCTTGGCACGCCACGGAAGCTCAAATCGCAGACTTCTTCGGACAGGCCGATGGCTTCGAACAACTGCGCGCCACGGTACGAAGTGACAGTGGAGATACCCATCTTCGACAGAATCTTCAACAGGCCCTTGGTGATGCCTTTACGGTAGTTCTTGAACACCTCGTAGAGGTCGCCCAGCACCTCACCGGTACGGATCAAATCACCGAGCACTTCGTACGCGAGGAACGGGTACACCGCCGAAGCGCCGAAGCCGATCAACACCGCAAAGTGGTGCGGGTCGCGGGCTGTGGCGGTTTCGACGAGGATGTTGGAGTCGCAACGCAGGCCTTTTTCGGTCAGGCGGTGGTGTACCGCACCGGTCGCCAGGGATGCGTGGATCGGCAGCTTGCCCGGCGCGATGTGACGGTCGGTCAGCACGATCTGGGTACGACCGGCGCGCACGGCTTCTTCGGCCTGGTCGGCGACATTGCGCACAGCGGCTTCAAGGCCGAGGCTCTCGTCGTAGTTCAGGTCGATGCTCTGGCGGTCGAAGCCTGGGCGTTCCAGAGTCATCAGCGAGCGCCACTTAGCCGGGGACACGACCGGCGAGCTGAGGATCACGCGGGAGGCATGCTCAGGCGATTCCTGGAAGATATTGCGCTCGGCACCGAGGCACACTTCCAGGGACATTACGATGGCTTCGCGCAGCGGGTCGATCGGCGGGTTGGTCACCTGGGCGAACTGCTGGCGGAAATAGTCGTACGGCGTACGCACACGCTGGGACAGCACGGCCATTGGCGTGTCATCGCCCATGGAGCCGACCGCCTCGTAGCCTTGCTCACCGAGCGGACGCAGCACCTGGTCGCGCTCTTCAAACGTGACCTGGTACATCTTCATGTACTGCTTGAGCTGGTCGACGTCGTAGAAAGCCGAACCGTGGTCGTTGTCTTCCATGGTCGCCTGGATGCGCAGGGCGTTCTTGCGCAGCCATTGCTTGTACGGGTGACGGGACTTCAAACGGTTGTCGATGGCGTCGGTGTCGAGGATCTGCCCTGTTTCGGTGTCCACGGCGAGGATCTGGCCAGGGCCTACGCGGCCTTTGGCGATGACGTCTTCCGGCTTGTAGTTCCACACGCCGATTTCCGACGCCAGGGTAATGAAACCGTTGGTGGTGGTGACCCAACGCGCCGGGCGCAGACCGTTACGGTCGAGCAGGCACACCGCGTAGCGGCCGTCGGTCATTACCACACCAGCCGGGCCATCCCACGGCTCCATGTGCATCGAGTTGTACTCATAGAACGCCCGCAGATCGGGGTCCATGGTCTCGACGTTCTGCCACGCAGGCGGAATGATCATGCGCACGCCACGGAACAGGTCGATGCCGCCGGTGACCATCAACTCGAGCATGTTGTCCATGCTGGAGGAGTCGGAACCCACACGGTTGACCAGCGGGCCGAGCTCTTCCAGGTCCATCAGGTCGTTGGCGAACTTGGTGCGACGGGCCACGGCCCAGTTGCGGTTGCCGGTGATGGTGTTGATCTCGCCGTTGTGGGCGAGGAAGCGGAATGGCTGGGCCAGCGGCCATTTCGGCAGGGTGTTGGTGGAGAAGCGCTGGTGGAACACGCAGATTGCGGTTTGCAGGCGCTCATCGCTCAGGTCTGGATAGAAGGCGGTGAGGTCCGCCGGCATCATCAGGCCTTTATAAATGATGGTCTTGTGCGAAAAGCTGCAGATGTAGTGCTCGGTATCGGCGGCGTTGGACACGGACGAACGACGACGCGAGGTGAACAGCTTGATCGCCATGTCCTGGTCGCTCAGGCCATCGCCAGCGATGAACACTTGTTCGATCTGCGGCAGGCGCTCAAGGGCCAGGCGGCCGAGCACGCTGGTGTCGATCGGCACTTTGCGCCAGCCAACGAGTTGCAGGCCCGCAGCGAGGATCTCGCGGTTCATGTTCTCGCGAGCGGCCTCGGCTTTAACCGGGTCCTGGTTGAAAAACACCATGCCCACGGCGTACTGCTTGGGCAGGTCGACCGCGAAATGCTGTTTGGCGATGGCACGCAGGAACTGGTCGGGCTTTTGAATGAGCAAGCCACAACCGTCACCGGTCTTGCCGTCGGCGTTGATCCCACCACGGTGGGTCATGCAGGTCAGGGCCTCAATGGCCGTTTGCAGAAGGGTATGACTGGGCTCGCCCTGCATATGGGCTATCAGGCCGAAACCACAGTTATCCTTGAATTCATCGGGTTGATACAGACCTGCTTTCATAGACACTTTCTCACCAGGCTGCCTCTTATACCGAGGCAAATTTCTTTTCAATTCAACCGGTTACCTTCCACGCCGAACGTACGCCGGCTTAGCGGGGGCAAAAGGGAGGTCATTGTACACACCGACACAGACGCTCACAAATTTAGCGACGAAATGTCGCAAATCTATGTCGCATTTATGAAAGGTTTAAAGCGATATGCTGTGCTAGTCAAAACTTTTTTAATTCTGACCGCTACGACTCAAAAGCTACGTGACGCAGACACCACAAAGCGCGCGGCCTTCAGGGCTGCACGCTGTTGTAGTTTTTTGAGGTGCCGGGAGGGCGGCCTGGGTAAGGCCGCCGGACCTTCAGCGAGTTGTTGCGAGTTCTTGTTGAACGCTGGCAACAGTGCGAGGCCAAGGTTTACCAGCCTGAACCTTCGCTGGCAAGGATTTGATCGCGGAATCTGCGGCAGCGCGGCTGGAGAAGCTGCCGTAGGTGATCACGTAGAGAGGCTTGCCGTTAAGCATTTTCTTGAAATAACGGTACTCGCCGCCCTGCTCTTTCACGAACGCCTGGGCATTGGCTTCCGAGCTGGTGCCAAGGATCTGCACCACGAAGTTGCCGGTTGGCTGGCTGGCGTACCAGCTGCTGCCAGCGGCGCCGGCTTTGGCGACAGTGGCGGCTGGTTTTTCAGCAGGCTTGGCAGCCGGAGCTGGCTTGGCGGCAGGTGCTGGCGCGACCGGCTTGGTCACTGGCGCAGGCTTGGCAGTGGCCACCGTAGGCGCAGGTGTTGGCGTGGCAGCCGGCTGGCCCGCTGGCACGCCCGCAGGTGGTGCGGTGGTGGTCACGGTCGGCGGCGTAGCGCTGGAACCTTCCACCGGCACACCGTCGTCACCTTCGGCAATGCCACCCGCTTCTTCAGCGAGCGGGCCGCGCATGACGGGCTGGCCGACCATCGGCAGGTTGGTCGGTTGGCCGGAGTTGGCAAACTCAACGTTTGGCGTGGGCTTACCCAGTGGCAACTGCGCCTGTTCGGTTGGCGCGCCGGCAGTGGTCGGTGCTTTGCTGCGACCCGGGATCAACCAGGCAGCCGCTACAGCGACCACGACAACGGCGGAAATCGCCAATACGTGCTTCTTAGGCATAGTGAACCCCATCTTTGGACGCTTGACCGCGGTGCGGCTGGCAATCATGGCTTCGATCATGGCATCGCGGGCAACCTGATTGATGTTGCCAGGCCAGCCGTCGGAGCTTTCGTGAATATCAGAGATCTGCGCAGCGGAGAAAAGTTCGATACCCGCCCCGGCGCCCTCCAGGCGTTGAGCCAGGTATTCGCGAGTTTCTTCCTCTTCGTACGGCTGCAGCTCGATGACGTGGAACAGCTCCTGATCACCACTGATCTGCTCGAGGTCGGCGATCAACGACGACTCGCCAAACAGGAACACGTGCGGGCGACCTTCCGGCGTGCCCGCCGCCAGCGCCAACAGCGCTTCCAGAGCCGATTCGTCGAGCTGCTCGGCGTCATCCACCAGCAGGTAGACTTCCTGGCCGGTCAGACCGAGCTGCACAACCTGCTTGAGGATCGCGTTCGGCTCGGCTGTGGCCACGTCCAGCGCCTGGGCAACCTGGCGCAACACGCCGGCCGCATCACCGGCACCACGGGCTGACACCACCACACTCTGTACCGACTGCTTGTTGGTGCTAGCCACCAGGGCCTGGCGCAGCAGCGTCTTGCCGCTGCCCAACGGGCCGGTCACGACCAGCAGCAGTTGGCTGTAGCGCGCCAGGTGATGCAACTGACCAAGCACCGGTTTGCGCTGGGCCGGGAAAAATTTGAAACCAGGCACCCGTGGAGCAAAGGGGTCGTGGCTTAACTGGTAGTGGCCGAGGAACGCCTCGTCGGCATGCAAACTAGTCATCGGGTCTGATTAACCTTTCAGCTGAGCCAGGGCACGGTAATCCGCTCCCAGCGTGGCTTGTAAAATCTCTTTTGGATAATCGTCGGTCACTACCGCTTCGCCCATGTGGCGTAGCAGCACCAGTCGCAGTCGACCGTCGATCACTTTCTTGTCTATCGCCATATGTTCGAGGAAGTCCGCCTCAGTCATCTCCTCAGGCGGGATGACCGGCAAACCGGCGCGCTGGAACAGGTGGATACCGCGATCACGCTCCTGGGCGCTGATCCAGCCCAAGCGTTGCGACATCTCCAACGCCATCACCGTGCCAGCAGCCACGGCCTCGCCATGTAGCCACACACCATAGCCCATGTGCGTTTCGATCGCATGGCCGAAGGTATGGCCCAGATTTAACGTGGCCCGCACACCGGACTCCCGTTCGTCGGCATTCACCACCAGCGCCTTGGCGGCGCAGGAACGGGAAATCGCTTCGGTCAGTGCCACCTGGTCGAGGTTGCGCAATGCGTCTACATGCTCTTCCAGCCAGGTCAGGAATGGCTCGTCGCAGATCAACCCATACTTGATGACTTCCGCCAGGCCAGCCGACAATTCGCGCGGTGGCAGGGTGTTGAGTGTCGCGGTGTCGATCAGCACGGCTTGAGGCTGATAGAACGCGCCCACCATGTTCTTGCCCAGCGGGTGGTTGATACCGGTCTTGCCGCCCACCGACGAATCGACTTGGGACAACAGAGTGGTCGGCACCTGGATAAAGTCCACGCCACGCTGGTAACAGGCGGCTGCGAAGCCGGCCATATCACCGATCACGCCGCCGCCCAAAGCAATCACCGTGGTGCGGCGGTCATGGCGTGCGGTCAGCAAGCCATCAAAGATCAGTTGCAGGGTTTCCCAGTTCTTGTGGGCTTCGCCGTCGGGCAAGATCACAGAAATAACCGAGTACGCCGACAGGCTGCGGCTCAAACGCTCAAGATACAGCGGCGCGACCGTTTCGTTGGAGATGATCGCCACTTGCCGCCCGGCAATGTGCGGTGCGAGCAACTCGGGCTGGTCCAGCAGACCTTCGCCAATATGGATCGGGTAGCTGCGCTCGCCTAGATCGACCTTAAGTGTCTGCATGTGTCCCCGCGTTAGAGATGTATTGACGACCGGCAACGTCAAGATCTGACATCACCTGATGGCTCTACGCCACACCCCGCAGGGTGATAGCGCGCCGCCGAGAATAGCGCATTTCGGGCCCAGCTTTAACGGGGTGGCAGCCGTTGCAGACGCTCGAGAATGTCGAGGACCACCATCCGAGGGGGCCGCTCATCGGTTTCCACCACCAGATCGGCGATCTCCCGGTACAGCGGATCGCGCAGCATGAGCAGGTCCCGCAGGGTTTTTTCCGGGTTGGCCGTACGCAGCAATGGTCGATTGCGATCGCGGGCGGTGCGGACCACCTGCTGCTCGACTGACGCATGCAGATAGACCACCCGACCACCGGCATGCAGCGCGCGGCGGTTTTCGTCGCGCATCACCGCGCCACCGCCAGTCGCCAACACCACGCCATCGCAGCCACACAGCTCGGCGATCATCGCCTGCTCGCGGTCACGAAAGCCCAGCTCGCCTTCCTTATCGAAGATCCATGGGATATTGGCACCCGTGCGCAATTCAATTTCCTTGTCGGAATCTTTGAATGGCAGGCGCAGCTCTTTGGCCAGCAAACGGCCGATGGTGCTTTTTCCAGCTCCCATCGGTCCTACAAGAATCAAATTTCGCACAGAATCAACGACTCACAGCAATCGCCTGGTTATTCATAATACGCGGAGTCAGGAATACCAGCAGCTCGGATTTTTTCTCCGCCAGCACATCGCGCCGGAAAAGGCGGCCAAGATACGGCACATCGCCCAAAAATGGCACTTTATCTACCACTTTGCTTTGGGTATTGGAGAAGACCCCGCCGATAACAATGGTCTCGCCATCCTTCACTAACACCTTGGCATTGACCTCGTTTTTCTTGATCGGCGGCACGTCGTTGAGTTTGTTCAAGTAATCGGGCTCATCCTTGGTGACCTTGACCTCCATGATTACGCGGTCGTCGGGGGTGATTTGCGGGGTGACCTCCAGCGACAGCGACGCCTCCTTGAACGACACTGAAGTGGCGCCACTGGAACTGGATTCCTGATAAGGAATCTCGGTGCCCTTGAGGATGCGCGCGGTTTCCTTGTCGGAGGTGACCACTTTGGGTTGCGAAACGATTTCTCCGTTGCCGGTTTTCTCCATGGCGGTGAGTTCCAGGTCCAGCAGCAGGTTATCGGTGATAAAGGCGATGCCCAGGCCCGAGGTGCCGGTCAGCGAACCCAAATCGACAAAGGGTGAGCTGGGTGGGTTCTCAGGCGGTTCCGCACCTTCAGACTGAGGCTTGGGGATACCTCCCGCGCCCCAGTTTCCGCGATTCAGCCGGCCACCCCAGCGCGCGCCCAGGCTTTTGTCGTAATCGACATTGGCCTCGACAATCCGCGCTTCAATCATTACCTGGCGCACCGGAATATCCAGCTGAGCCACGATCCGCCGCAGCTCCTCCATCCGTTCCCCGGTCTGGTAGGCAATGATGTTGTTGGTACGATCATCGACCGCCACCGAGCCACGCTCATCGGTGACGCCCTCAAGGCCCGTGACTGATTGGAACAGCTTGGCCAGGTCCGCCGCCTTGGCGTAGTTGACTTGCAACAGCTCACGGCGCAACGGCGCCAGTTCGGCCATTTGCTTGCGCGACTCAAGGGTCAGCAGCTCACGCGCGGCCAACTCCTCGGCAGGCGCCACCAGTAATACACCGGACTTTACCCGCTTATCCAACCCCTTGGCTTGCAGCACCAGGTCCAGCGCGTGGTCCCAGTGCACATCCTTGAGGCGCAGGGTGATCGAGCCCTGCACATCGTCGCTCGCTACCAGGTTGAGGCCCGCCACATCGGCAATTTGCTGCAACGCGGTACGTAACTCGATGCTCTGGAAGTTAAGGTTCAGCTTGTCGCCTGTGTAGGCGCTTGACATGGCGCTGCCGGGAGGCGGCAACTGGATCAAATCCACGCGACTGGGCACAGCACTAGCCATCGGTGCCGTGAACGCTATCCATAGCGCCACACCGACGGACGAAAAAGTCCTTTTCATTGTTTGATTCCGTTATGAGTTGAGGTTTAACACCAGCGTTCGGGGACGCTCGATCCAGGCGCCCTGACCATCAGGAAACAGCTCGACCAGTTCTATGTAACCTTCGTGGATGGCAGTGATACGCCCATGGTCCGGCCCCAAGTAGTCACCGACCGCCAGGCGGTGCACGTTGGATGCCGCACGCAGCAGGGCGAAAGCTCGCACCCCAAGGGACAGCGTGCCGACCATTTCAAACTGTTCCATAGGTAGACTTTCCAGTACACCACGTGGCCGGGCGAGGTCTGGCGCGCGGGCTGGCCGACCAGACACGTGGTCTACCTGAATGGCAAGCAATTGAAAAGGATCGCGCAGCCCCAATGAGTCGTAGACAAACGGCTGCCCTTGCCCGCCTCGCCCACCGCCCTGGGCATGCCAGTAAGTCTTGGCCAGCAGGTCAAGGCGTAAAAGCTTGCCATCACGCCTAAAGGCCACATCGTGCACCGTGGCGATGCGCGACAGGCCACCCAGGCCACTCAGGAACATCGCGAGGTCGTGATAAGCGCCCGCGACACCGATCTGCACAGGTTGTTCGTGATAGAACGGACGCGACAACTCATCCAACGGGGTGACGCTCTCAACCAGCAAACCATTGGCCAGTGCCAGACGCGCAACGTCTTCCAGCAAGCCGGGCATTTCTGACTCGCTCGGCAATGCCTGCAAAAGCTCATCGACCTTCGCCTGCATCAACTGAAGCTGTTGCGTGCGCGCCTCAAGGCTGGCAGCCAGGACAGTTTTTTGTGCGACTTGCTGCTGCAGGGCCACTTCCCGCGCCTCAACTTGATGTAACCGCGCCCGCGAAGGACTCAGGTACGTCAGGTCACCCACCACAAATACCAGACCCGTCAGCGCACAGCCCAACAGGGCCTTGCCGGGTAAGGGCCATTTTGCAGCGTTGTGAGTGAGTGCAGAAAGATTGAGCCTCAGCAGGCTCAAGGTTGAGCCTCGGTGGACTCTCCCTGACGGACCATCAGCTGGAACTCATTGTTGCCGCGCGCGCCATCCGTCCGCACATGTTGCAGCCGCGTCGAATGGGCGCCTTGCGCGGCCTCCAGGCGGCGCATCAACCGGGCGATGTCCTGGCTGGATTCAGCGCTGCCGCTGATACTTACCGTATCGCCCTTCGCCAGCACTTCATGCAGGTGTACACCGTCAGGCACCGCACGCGCCAACTGATCCAACAGCTGAGCACCATTCGAGCGGGCATCGTGCAGGTCTTGCACGACCTTCATGCGCTGCGCCAGTTGCTGGCTTTGCTCCTGCAGGTCATCGATGGTCTTGATGCGCGAATCCAGGCCGGTGATTTCCTTGCCCAGATGGTCATTGCGAGTCACCTGACGATCAATGGCTTGGTCGATCACCTGATCCGCCAGCCACACAGTCCCCAGCGCCGCACAAGCGAACGCCAGCAAACACGCCAGCAAATTCTTGCGACGCCGCTCTGCCAGCGACTGGCGCCAAGGCAGTAGGTTGATTCGTGTCTTCAAGCGAAACTCCTCAGGGCCAACCCGCAAGCAATTCCCATCCCTTGGGCATCCAGGGCCCATTGTGCACTATCCACTCGATGGCTCGGCGTGAAGCTTGCGAAATCCTGACTGCAAGCGCGCGCCAATGCAAACGCGTCGACATCGACCACCTTCGGCACCAGCCCCGCCAGGGCCAAAACTGCCTCGCGGGCTTCCACCTGATCCTTGAGGCATGCAGCGAGCAGTACCTCGACACGGCCTGGGTCAAGTGCAGTCGGCCCGCGCACCTGAAAGTCGATGGCCACCTCATCCAATGGATAAGGAATGTACTGGTCTGCCTCCATCTGGATCATCCAGGTCATCTCATCGTCTGTGAGCCCCGCTTCCATTTCGATCATCCGCGTGATCACCGAAGGCCCGGCCACAGAGGCGGCAGCACCACGGGCCGACGTCGATAACCGCGACAACGCACTGCGCAAGGTGCGCCCTACACCTTCGAGATCGAGGAATGTGCCGTCGACCACCGTGTGCGCAGGCAATGCCTGTGTAACATAGCCTTGAACGTTGAACCCCGAAACTGAGCGACCCAGCTCGATCAGCCGGATGCTCGTGTCATTGATGTCAACACCTAGCAAGGTGTCGGCTTTTCGCGTGAAAAATCCCTTTCTCATAAAACTCCCTAAAACTTTGTCTGTCATACCGCCTGATTGCCGTTGTGCACTCTGCATTCGGTCGACTTGTTGAACCGGCGCGAATGACGCCCCAAGTCGAAAAATGCTTTAATGCCCATCGCTTTTTCCCGCTATTTATCTGCAGCTCGGGTCGATCCATCGTTTGCCATGCATGCCCCGACGCCTAACTCATTCTTTTCTCTGGAAATCCAAAAGCCTTGATTCGTCTGCTGAAGTTTTTCGGGTACTCCATTGTCGCCATCGTTTGCGGGCTGCTGCTCGTGCTCAGCGGGGCCTACCTCTACCTTAGTCCGGGTTTACCCTCCGTAGAGGCCCTTAGAAGCATCCAGTTGCAGATTCCTTTGCGGGTCTACAGCAGCGATGAAAAACTGATCGCGGAGTTCGGCGAAATGCGCCGCACACCGATTCGTTTTGCCGATATTCCACCCAATTTCATCAACGCCCTGCTGTCGGCCGAAGACGATAACTTTGCCAACCACTATGGCGTCGACCCAAGCAGCCTGCTGCGTGCGGCGACACAATTGGTAAAAAGCGGACACATTCAGTCCGGCGGCAGCACCATCACCATGCAAGTGGCGAAGAACTTCTTCCTCACCAGCGAGCGCAGCTTTTCGCGCAAGGCCACGGAGATCCTCTTGGCACTGCAGATTGAGCGCCAGTTGACCAAGGACGAGATCCTCGAGCTGTACGTCAACAAAATCTACCTGGGCAACCGTGCCTATGGGATTGAGGCGGCTTCGCAGGTCTACTACGGCAAGTCAATTCGTGATGCCAGCCTGGCGCAGATGGCCATGATTGCCGGCCTGCCAAAGGCCCCATCACGCTTCAACCCCCTGGCCAACCCGGCACGCAGCAAAGAACGCCGCGACTGGATCCTGGGGCGCATGTACAAGCTGGGCAAGATCGACCAGGCCGCTTACGAAAGCGCCATCGCCGAGCCATTGAACGCCAGCTACCACGTGCAGACGCCGGAAGTGAACGCACCCTATATCGCCGAAATGGCGCGCGCCGAGATGGTCGGCCGCTACGGCAGCGAGGCCTACACCGAAGGTTTCCGTGTGACCACCACCGTGCCGAGCAACCTGCAGGACATCGCCAATGAGTCGGTGCATTCCGGCCTGATCACCTACGACCAGCGCCACGGCTACCGCGGCCCTGAATCGCGCCTGCCGGGCAAGACCCTGAGCGCCTGGACCACCGAGCTGGGCAAGCAACGTGCGATCAGCGGCCTGGAGCCGGCGATCGTCACCCAAGTGAACAAGGATGGCGTGCAGGTGCTGACCCGCACGGGTGAAGCCCATGTGGCATGGGACAGCATGAAATGGGCGCGCCCTTTCCTGAACACTAACAGCATGGGCGCAATACCCAAGCAGCCGTCTGACGTCGCGCAGGTGGGTGACTTGATCCGCGTGCAACGCCAGAAGGACGACACGCTCAAATTCAGCCAGGTGCCATTGGCCCAGGGCGCTCTGGTGTCTCTGGACCCGCAGAACGGTGCAATCCGCGCGCTGGTGGGTGGTTTCTCGTTCGAGCAGAGCAACTATAACCGTGCGACCCAGGCCAAGCGCCAGCCCGGCTCGAGCTTCAAGCCGTTCATCTACAGCGCCGCACTGGACAACGGCTACACCGCCGCCAGCCTGGTCAACGATGCCCCGATCGTGTTTGTCGACGAGTACCTGGACAAAGTCTGGCGCCCGAAGAACGACAACAACACGTTCCTCGGCCCGATCCGCATCCGCGAGGCGTTGTACAAGTCGCGTAACCTGGTGTCGATCCGCCTGCTGCAGGCGATGGGCGTGGGCAAGACCATCGATTACATGACGCGCTTTGGCTTTGCCAAATCCGACATGCCGCCAAACCTGTCCCTGGCGCTGGGCACCGCGACCCTTACGCCGATGGAAATCGCCACCGGCTGGAGTACCTTTGCCAACGGCGGCTACAAGATCGCGCCGTACCTGATCGACAAGATCGAAAGCCGCAACGGCGACACCCTGTTTACCGCCAACCCGCCGCGAGTGCCGGGGGATGTGGTCAACGGCGTAGCCGCGAATGATGGCCTGGCGGCCCCGAGTAATGGCGGCATCACCATTGAGCCAACCCCAGGTGCTGCGCCAACTGCCAACGCCGCTGCAACCGAACCGCAGGCGCCAGCCGTGGCCGAGCGCATCGTCGATGGCCGTACCACTTATATCCTCAACAGCATCCTTGAAGACGTGATCAAGAAGGGCACCGGCCGCCGCGCCCTGGCCCTTGGCCGCGCCGATATCGCGGGCAAGACCGGCACCACCAACGAGTCCAAGGATGCGTGGTTCTCCGGCTACAACGCCGACTACGTCACCACCGTGTGGACCGGCTACGACCAACCGGAAAGCCTTGGTCGTCGAGAGTACGGTGGCACCGTCGCGCTACCGATCTGGATGAGCTACATGGGCGCAGCTTTGAAGGACAAGCCACTGCACACCCAGCCGGAGCCGGAAGGCATCCTCAGCCTGCGGATCGACCCGATCAGTGGCCGTGCGGCATCGCCAAGCACGCCGAATGCGTACTTCGAACTGTTCAAGAGCGAAGACACGCCGCCGTCAATTAATGAGTTGGGCAATGGCGTCGCGCCGGGCAGCCCGCTGCCAGCAGACGAGGCGGCGCCGATCGATCTCTTTTAGAGAGCGGCAAGCTGTCAGCTACAAGCGGCAAGAAAGAGCTGTGATGTGCCACCCTTAAACTTGCAGCTTGCAGCTTGAAACTTCCCCATAAAAAAACCCGGCGTTCCGAGCCGGGTTTTTTTATGGGTCTACGGCTTAGCCGTTGAACACATCATCCACGCTTTGCAGCGGGTAGTTCTTCGGATACGCCAGGGTAGCCACACCGGTCTCGATGGCGGCTTTGGCCACGGCATCGGAGATCAGGGTGATCAGGCGCTTATCCATTGGTTTCGGGATGATGTACTCACGACCGAATTCCAGCTTGGCGCCACCGTAGGCATCGCACACGTCCTGAGGCACCGGCAGTTTGGCCAGTTCACGCAGGGCGTTGGCAGCAGCCACTTTCATCTCTTCGTTGATGCGCCTGGCGCGAACGTCGAGGGCGCCACGGAAGATGAACGGGAAGCCCAGCACGTTGTTGACCTGGTTCGGGTAGTCCGAACGGCCAGTGGCCATGATCACGTCGTTGCGAGTGGCATGCGCCAGTTCCGGCGAGATCTCCGGGTCCGGGTTGGAGCAGGCGAACACGATCGGGTTGGCGGCCATGGACTTCAGGCCTTCGGCGCTCAGCAGGTTCGGGCCGGACAGGCCAACGAACACGTCTGCACCGTCGAGCGCGTCAGCCAGGGTGCGCTTGGACGAAGGATGGGCAAACATCGCCTTGTACTGGTTCAGGTCGGTACGCTCGGACTGGATCACGCCCTTGCTGTCGACCATGTAGATGTTTTCCAGCTTGGCGCCCATGCTCACGATCAACTTCATGCAAGAGATGGCCGCGGCGCCAGCGCCCAGGCAGACGATCTTGGCATCAGCCAGGGTTTTGCCAGCGATTTCCAGGGCGTTGATCATGCCGGCAGCGGTAACGATCGCGGTGCCGTGCTGGTCATCGTGGAATACCGGAATGTCGCACTGTTCGATCAGGGCTTTTTCGATCTCGAAGCACTCAGGTGCCTTGATGTCTTCCAGGTTGATGCCACCAAAGGTGATGGAAATGCGCTTGACCGTGTCGATGAACGCCTGCGGGCTTTCGGAGTCGACTTCGATGTCGAAAACGTCGATGCCGGCGAAGCGCTTGAACAGCACGCCTTTGCCTTCCATGACTGGCTTGGACGCCAATGGGCCAAGGTTGCCCAGGCCGAGAATCGCGGTGCCATCGGAAATCACTGCAACCAGGTTGCCTTTGCCGGTGTACTTGTACGCCAGTTCAGGGTCGCGGGCGATTTCACGTACGGGCTCGGCAACACCAGGGCTGTAGGCCAGCGACAAGTCGCGGGCGGTGGCAGTGGCTTTGGTGAGCTCTACACTCAGCTTCCCTGGACGAGGATGGGCATGGTATTCGAGAGCGGCAGTTTTCAAATCAGACATATCGGCATTCCGCTTTTGCTGTTGGTCGACGGACCGCCGAGGATACGCGTGTCGCAAAGTCCCTACAAGACTGGGCAGTCACAGGTGTCAAGGCCCCAAAGTGCCGTACTTTGGTCTAAGGCCACGGGACACAAGGGCTCAAGTGTTCACAATCACCTAAAAAAATGTCTACAATTTTTTATTAATAAATCGATTTGAGCATACCGGGGTCGGTCACTGGCAGCAGCCAACGTGCCTGGCCGTTTTTCAGGGCGCCCCGCTTGGCGCGATCCTGCACCCAGCCGCGCGCCTCGATTGCCTTGCCTTGCAGACCACTTAGCCATGCGGCGTCGAACTGTTGGATGAGGTCGGGTGCAATGCGCAATACCAGTGAACCCCGCAATTCGATCCAGATTCCACCACGATTGCGTTCGATCTTGCGCACTTTACCGCTGACAAGCACGAAGCCGGATTGCTTGAGCTGCGCCACCTGTCGCACTGGCGACTGGCGCCAAAGACCCAGTCGCGCCTTGCGGGCAGTGTTTTCGGCCGCCTGCTGGCAAGTGACGAGATCGACATTGGGCGCGACGCCCACTTGGAACCCCAGGCCCTCGGCCAGCAACTGCGCTTCCAGATTCTCGCCATTGGCACCATAGAGGTGAGCCAGCGTGCGGCCGTAGTGGTCTTTGCTCTCGCGCCCAGGCACCAGGCCGAGGCGACTGTCGCTGGCGTCTACCAATGCCTGCAAGCGCTGACGGGCAGCGACAGCGTAGGGCTCGTCGGAACGGCCTCGCCTGCCGGTCTCCGGCGCATTGAGGCCAATCATCCGTACGCTGCGACCATCCTTGAGGCGCACCGTGTCGCCATCCACCACGCGCTGCACCTCAACCCGGGCAAGGCCTGACGGCGCGGGACAGAACACCTGCGCCTGGGCGGCTGACTGCCAAATCCCAGGCACAAAAAAGGCGCCCACAAGGGACGCCTTTTTCAACAGCTGGCAAAAGCCCATAAGGCTTTTGAGCCTTACTCTGCTGGAGTAGCAGGCTTCTTGCCGAAAGCACCAAAGCGATCTGCGAAGCGCTGTACACGGCCGCCGGTGTCCAGAGTTTTCTGCTTACCGGTGTAGAACGGGTGGCACTCGTTGCATACGTCAGTACCCAGTGGCTTGCACAGGTTCGAACGCGTTTCGAACTTGTTGCCGCAGCTGCAGGTTACTTCGATGGTTTCGTACGCTGGATGGATATCGGCTTTCATGGCACTTCCTCGGGCTAGCGTGCCGCCACTCGACACTATTGTCGAATACCGCACGTAATTAGGCCGCGGATTCTACCAGACCTTTTTAATCGCGCAAGCGGCGCATCTGGCTGAATCCGCGCCTTTCATCAGAAAGTGCGGCATACCCAAGCCTGCGCCTGTCTGCTAGGCTCCCGCCCCTGCGCCACCGCCTGCCTTTATATGAGACCCCCGCGTGCCCGACGCCATTTTGCGCCTAGCCCTGCCCTCGCCCCTGCGCCGCCTGTTCGATTACCGGGCTCCGGCTGGCGTGCTGCGGGCGCAGTTACAGCCGGGCATGCGCGTACGTGTACCCTTTGGCCGGCGGGAAATGATCGGCATCCTGGTGGAAGTGGCCGACCATAGCGAAGTGCCTGCGGAAAAGCTCAAGCCCGCGCTGGCGATGCTCGACGCCACCCCACCGCTGCCACCTGCGCTGTTCAAGCTGTGCCTGTGGACGGCCCAGTATTACCAGCACAGCCTGGGCGACACCTTAAGCTGGGCATTGCCAGTACTGCTGCGCCAAGGCGAACTGGCCGAAGCACGCCAGGAACGCTTCTGGTCGACGGTGCCCGGCGCGAGCCTCGACGACCCGCGTATCGCCCGCGCCCCGCGCCAACGTGAAGCCTTGGCGACACTGGCACAACATCCCCACGGCGTGGCCCATCAACTGTTAAGCAAGCTGATGCTGAGCAAGGACAGCCTCAACCTGCTGCTGGCTAAAGGCTTGGTGCAGGTGGAGATCCGCAAGCAAGCCCCCAACGCCCGCCACGAACACTGGCTGGCCCAACCGGAATTGCCGCTGAACCCAGAGCAACGCGCTGCGTATGAAGCCATTCGTGCAGGCTTCGACAGTTTCCATGCCTTCCTGCTGGCCGGGGTCACCGGCAGCGGCAAGACCGAAGTCTATTTGCAGTTGATCCGCGAAACCCTGCAAGCCGGTAAACAGGCACTGGTGTTAATCCCCGAGATCAACCTGGGCCCGCAAACCCTGGCGCGCTTCGAACAACGCTTCAACGCACGTATCGCCCTGGTGCACTCGGCGGTCAACGACCGTGAGCGCCTGGAGTCGTGGCTGGCCGCGCGAGATGGCGAAGCCGACATTATTATCGGCACCCGTTCGGCGCTGTTCACCCCGATGAAGAACCCCGGGCTGATCATCATCGACGAGGAGCACGACGGCTCCTATAAACAGCAAGAAGGCTTGCGCTACCACGCCCGCGACCTGGCGCTGGTGCGCGCACGCCAGGAAGACATCCCGATTGTGCTGGGCTCGGCCACGCCGTCCTTGGAAAGCCTGCACAACGCCTACACCGGCCGTTACGGCCTCCTGCGCCTCAACGAGCGTGCGGGCGGCGCCAAGCAGCCACGCTTCCTACGCCTCGACGTTAAAAGTCGCCCATTGGACAGCGGTATTTCCGGGCCCATGCAACAAGCCATCGGCCAGACCCTCGCCGCCGGCCAACAGGTATTGGTGTTTCTCAATCGTCGGGGCTTTGCGCCGACCCTGCTGTGCCACGACTGTGGCTGGATGTCCGAGTGCGAGCGCTGCGATGCGCGCATGACCGTGCACCAGCGCCACGGCGAGTTGCGCTGCCATCACTGCGGTCATGTGGAGCGGCTGCCTCGCCACTGCCCGCAATGCGGCAAAGTCGACCTGCGACCTGTAGGCGCAGGCACCGAACGCGCGGAAGAGCGCCTGGGCATTCTGTTCCCCGATTACCCGGTGCTGCGCGTCGATCGCGACAGCACCTCGCGCAAAGACGCGATGAACCAACTGTTCGCGACCATCCAGAAGGGCCAGCCGTGCATCTTGATCGGCACGCAGATGCTTGCCAAAGGGCACCATTTTCCACGGGTGACCCTGGTGTCGATCCTGGACGTGGACGGCGGGCTGTTCTCCGGAGATTTCCGCGCCAGCGAACGCATGGCGCAGTTGATCGTGCAGGTCGCCGGCCGCGCAGGCCGCGCCGAAGAGCCAGGCCGGGTGATTATCCAGACACACCTGGCCGAACATCCGCTGCTGATCCAACTGACTGAACAAGGTTACTTTGCGTTCGCCGAACAGGCGCTGAGCGAACGCCGCGCCGCCGGCCTGCCGCCTTTTTCGCATTTAGCGTTATTACGCGCCGAAGCCCACAAACCAGGGCAGGCCGAAAGCTTTCTGGATGAAGCGTGCAGCGCCGCCGAACGTTTGCTCGGCGAGCTGAGCCTGAGCGGCATCGAGCTGCTCGGCCCGGTGCCAGCGCCCATGGAACGCCGCGCCGGGCGTTATCGTGCTCAGCTACTCTTGCAAGCAACCTCCCGTGCGCCCCTGCATCGGCTATTAAGTAGCTGGTTGCTTGCGCTGGAGCAAATGCCCAGCGGCCGACAAGTGCGATGGTCGCTGGATGTGGACCCGGTGGATTTGTACTGATCGTTACATTGCTATCGCACGCCAGCTCCCACATTTTGAAATGTGAACAGCCTTAAATATGGAAGCGAGCTTGCCCGCGATGAGGCCCGCAGGTCGCCAACCCGTCTGAATGGTTGGCAAGCCCGCCCTCGCCACGGATAATGCCCAGTTTTTCCACCTGCGCATCGCGCGCCGCCGCTTGCGGTCGAAAGAGAACACCATGAAAGACACCATTCGCCAGCTGCTCCAACAAGCCCTCACCCAACTCGTCAACGAAGGTGTGTTGCCTGAAGGCCTGACGCCGGCGATCCAGGTGGAAAACACCCGCGACAAGACCCACGGCGACTTCGCCAGCAACATTGCGATGATGCTGTCCAAGCCTGCCGGCATGAAACCACGCGACCTGGCTGAAAAAATCATTGCCGCGCTGCCTGCCGATGAAAGCGTCACCAAGGCCGAAATCGCCGGCCCTGGCTTCATCAACTTCTTCCAGAACACCCAGGCCTTGGCCAACCGCCTCGACGCGGCCTTGGTCGATGCCCATGTGGGCGCGCGCAAAGCCGGCCCGGCCCAGCGCACCGTGGTCGACCTGTCGGCCCCCAACCTGGCCAAAGAGATGCACGTCGGCCACTTGCGCTCGACCATCATCGGCGACGGCGTAGCACGGGTCCTGGAGTTCCTCGGTGACGAAGTCATCCGTCAGAACCACGTCGGCGACTGGGGCACCCAGTTCGGCATGCTGATGGCCTACCTGCAGGAAAACCCGATCACCAGCGACGAATTGTCAGACCTAGAAAATTTTTATCGCGCGGCCAAGAAGCGCTTTGATGAGTCAGAAGAGTTCGCCGACCGCGCCCGTGGCTTGGTAGTGAAGCTGCAGGCCGGCGATGCCGAATGCCTGGCGTTGTGGACCAAGTTCAAGGATATCTCGCTGTCCCACTGCCAGAAGATCTACGAACAGCTCAACGTCAAGTTGACCATGGCCGATGTGATGGGCGAAAGCGCCTACAACGACGACTTGATCAATGTGGTCAACGACTTGAAGGCTGCTGGCATGCTGGTCGAGAGCAACGGCGCCCAGTGCGTGTTCCTCGACGAATTCAAGAACGCCGACGGCGAGCCGCTGCCGGTGATCATCGTCAAGGCCGATGGCGGCTACCTCTACGCCACCACTGACCTGGCGGCTGTACGCTACCGCAGCGGCACGCTCAAGGCTGACCGCGCGCTGTACTTCGTCGACCAGCGCCAGGCCCTCCACTTCCAGCAAGTGTTCGCCGTAGCGCGCAAAGCCGGTTTCGTCACCCACCCGATGCACATGGAACACATGGGCTTTGGCACCATGAACGGCGCCGATGGCCGCCCGTTCAAGACCCGCGATGGCGGCACGGTAAAGCTGATCGACCTGCTGACCGAAGCCCAGGAACGCGCCTACACCCTGGTGAAGGAAAAGAACCCGGAGCTGGCCGAAGCCGACCTGCGCAACATCGCCCGCGTGGTGGGCATTGGCGCGGTCAAATACGCCGACCTGTCCAAGCACCGCACCAGCGACTACAGCTTCAACTTCGACCTGATGCTCAATTTCGAAGGCAACACGGCGCCTTACCTGCTGTACGCCTACACCCGTGTGGCTGGCGTGTTCCGCAAGCTGGGCAAGGACTTCAGCGAAGTTGACGGCCAGATCGTGCTGGAGGCTCCGCACGAACAAGAACTGGCCGCCAAGCTCGCGCAATTCGGCGAAGTGCTGAACAGCGTCGGCGAGAAAGGCACCCCGCACATTCTGTGCACCTACCTGTACGAAGTCGCGGGCCTGTTCTCCAGCTTCTACGAGAACTGCCCGATCCTGACCGCCGACGACGAAGCCCAAAAGCAAAGCCGTCTGCGCATCGCCGCACTGGCTGGACGGACCCTCAAGCAAGGCCTGGAACTGTTGGGCCTGGAAACTCTGGAGCGTATGTAAGTTGGCTGCCAAGAAAAAACCTGCACCCAAGCGCGGCGCCAGCCGTTACCAGGCCCCGGCAAAGAAGCCTATTCCAGGCTGGCTGTGGATGGCCATCGGCCTCACCGTTGGCGCGTTTATCGTGTTCCTGATGAAACTGGAGCCAGGCCAGGGCGACGACGTCAAACGGGTCAAACAGGAGCAGCAGAAAGCCACCAAAATGGCCGAAGCCAACAAGACCGCGCCAAGCCCAACAGCACCGGTGAAGCCAAAGTACGACTTCTACACGCTGCTGCCGGAATCGGAAGTGATCGTGCCGCCTGACGCCGTACCGGAGAAAACCCTGCCGACGCCGCAAGTGCCGACCACGCCGGTCACGCCGGTCACGCCGGCAGAAGCCGCGAAAATCGACACCGCGCGCGCCCAGGCCGCATTGGCCGGGATCACTCCGCCGCCAGCACCACCGGTCGCCGAGACCAAGGCAGCGCCGGTGACCAAGTTCTTCCTGCAAGCGGGCTCGTTCCCGAAACAGGCGGATGCGGATCGCGTGCGCGCGCAGATCATCCTGCTGGGCCAAGCGGTGACGGTAGAGTCCGGTACGGTGAAGGATGCGACCTGGTACCGCGTGCTGGTGGGGCCGTTCAGCAACCGTGAACAGCTGACCGTCGCGCAGAAACAACTGGCGGGCGCAGGGTTTAGCAACCTGTTGTTACAACAACGCCAGAGCCGCTAACTCCCAGCCAACCCAGTACAAATGTGGGAGGCCCCACTACATCTTCGACGTAGCGCTGTCGCGCATCAAACTGGTTCATCGTAAGGTTATAGAACGCGTGCGGGGCAAAGGCCGTAGCCAGCACTGGTGTGTCAGCACCCGAGTG